>JAODLU010000180.1 GCA_025464125.1 Microbacteriaceae bacterium
AACAGGCCAGATACTGCGTGTTCACGACCGCACACTGCAGCTCATGGGCCACCCCATGGTCAGCGCGCCGGAGATCGAGCGCGAGTCGTGGACCGCGGACGACGTCGCAGAGGTCTTCCATTCGGACTTCGCGAAGCGCCTGCCACCGCTCGGACTCGTCGGGGCGAAGATCGAGTACGTGCAGCTGGGCAGGATCAACGTAGTGCCAGGGATCGACCCGCTTACAGGGCAACCCGCTTGACCACAGCTGCGCGTGCCCGGCACGCGCAGCCGAGAACGATCCTCCGGGATAACCCGGCTGGGCGCACACCTATGGGAAGGAACTGATCAATGAAGATTGGCGACATGACTATCGACGCGATCGTCGACGGAGAATGCGTGATGCCGACGGAAGCCGTGTATCTCAATCGTGGGCCTGAGGACTGGAAGGAGTATGAGCAGTTTCTCGCCCCGAGCGCTCCCGGCAGCAACCTCTTCACACTTGGCGGCTACCTGGTCACCCAGGGAGACCGCCTGATCCTCGTCGATGCGGGAGTCGGCCCGAAAGCTACCTTCCCGTTCGTTGGCGGCGCACTGCGTTCCGCCCTGATCAATCGCGGAGTAGCAACGACAGACATCACCGATGTGATCTTCACGCACCTGCACAACGACCACATCGGCTGGGCGAGCCTCGACGGTCGACCATACTTCGAGAACGCCACCTATCACTGCGACCGGCGCGACTGGGATCATTTCGTACGCCCCGACTATCCGATGCCCGAATGGGAAGCTGCATTCACCGATCCCGCGGTGGATGCCGCCTACGTGCGTCTTGCGCCGGTAGCCGATCGCATGCACTTCTTCGAGGGCGACGACTCAGTGCTCCCCGGCATCGAATCATGGGAAGCGTCGGGTCATACCCCCGGCACCACAGTGTTGAAGCTGACCGACCACGGCGAATCCGTCGCACTGATCGGCGACCTCAGCCACACCGAGCCGGAGCTCATCGCCGACGACTGGGACTTCATGGCGCATGAAGACCATAAAGAGGGCTTGCAGGCGATCGAGCGCATTCGCAAGCGTCTCTATGACGAGAAGCTCATGTTCGCCGCAGCGCACTACCCCGGCATGCACTTCGGGCGTCTCACGATGGACAACGGAAAGATCGGGTACGAGCAGGTACCTGACTAACAGGAACCTGCCGGGCGGCTGCCCTGGCCCGCCGACGCGCGGGTCAGGCGGCGGCGGCCTTGGCGGCCGACAGGTCGACGAAAAGATCAGTGTTGAATCGATAGGCGATGAGAACTTCGTCGATAACTCGGTCGCGCTCTGCGTCGTCCCAGCCAACGGCATCCAGCTCGTCGCGGTAGGTCTCCTTGAATTCTTTCGGGCTCGCTATCTCGCCAAAGAAATAGAAGCCAACGCCGTTTGTCTCGAACCCGAACTGGCGTTGCATGAGCTTGCGGATGACCTGGCCCCCTGAAAGGTCACCGAGGTAGCGCGTGTAGTGGTGAGCGATGAACCCGCCAGCCCAGGTGGCCGCGACAGCGTTGATGCGCTGCACGTACAGCTCGGTCGTTGGCAGCGGCAGGATGCTCTCGCGCCAGTCATCCCCGATCAGGAACCTCAGGTCTGCCTCAATCGCAGGAAGACGGGTGAGCTGGGGCGAGATGAAAGGGGCCGCGACAGGGTCGTCTTTCATGCGGTCTGCCGCAGCCTCGAGGGCTTCGTAGATGAAGTAGTGCTGCGCAACGAGCGCGATGTAGTCGTCGCGCGTGCCTTTGCCCGTCATGAGGTCAGACATGAAGTTCGCGCCTTCGCTGTCGCCGTGACTCGTCCAGGTGCGCTCGCGCAGTGCCTGCGAGAAGGGGATGACGATCGACACTCGAACTCCGAACTCTGGGTTAGGTCACCCTTATCTTAGGGGTGGCCCGCAGCGCCCGCACCAGCGAATTCGACAAAAGAAGTACCGGCCGTGCCCCGCTGGGAGGGGCCGGCCGGTACGTTGTTGCGACCTCGGCGGCGGGCGTGGGCCGCCGCGCCGATGACCGAAGGCTTAGTGCCCTGCGTGCCCTGAGAGGTCGAAGTTGTAGTCGGTTTCTTCAGTTGTGCCTGCGCCGCCGTGCCCGGCATGCGGATTGTCGATCCCGGCCTGGGTATAGGCCAGCGCAGGAGTAGTGAGCGCTGCCACCAGCAGTGCTCCGGCGAACATGCCGATCAGGTAGAGGCCAGCTGCAGGTGCCCTCTTCGGGGTCTTGCCGCCGTCGACCTGCGGGTCCCGCCGAAGCTGCACGCTGAGGTACCCAGCGATGAAAAGCTCGAACAGGCTGGCAACCGCCATCGGAACAAAGTTGAAGATGGATGCCAGGAAGGGTGCACCGAGAACAGTGGCGGTGACAACCATGAGGCTCCACGCGATCATCGGCACAATCGCGCCAGCTCGGGCCAGCCGTGGAACAACCACCCTGTCCCGTGACAGCACCATCACGCCCCAGCCGAACTCGGCGATGCCGAGCAGGCCGAGAACGACAGCAAGCGGGAGGGGAGCGTTGATAACGAGTGCAAGGTGGATCACACCTGCACCGATAGCAGCGAAGGCCAACCAGCCGCGGGTGATCTGCGACACGGTAACCCTCCCCTCCACGCTTCTGGTCACGAACTATTGGCGTCCAGTCTGCGCTCTTTATGCGACAGCTGCCCGAGTGCTCTTGTCGGCGCCGAGTCCGACGCCGAGCAGGATCACCGCGCTGCCGAAGTGCAGCACGTGGTCAGGCACGTTGAGGGCGAGGATGTTGAAATCCGTCCCTGTGATGAAGAGACCGACGATCCCAAGCAGCAGGTACGCCGCGCCAACGACCGTGTTGACGGTCTTAGCGGCCCTCACGCTGGAAAGTCCCGCGATAAGCAGTGCGGCACCGATCAGCAGGTGAGCCACATTGTGAAAAATGTTGACTTCGAAGATGCCGAGCAGCAGGCCACCCTGCGTGCTGAAGAAGCCGGTGTTTGCGGTCACGGTGAATCCGAGAACGCCGATAAGAAGATAAACCGCGCCGAATATCGTCGCCAGAAGGCGATTCGGGGACCTCGTCATGATGTTCCTCCTTGAAACCGCGCGACTGGTGCCGCACATGCGAATAATTCGGAGACGTCACATGCAGCGTTTGGTCAGGTTCAGTGCTCGCGGGGCGGGATGCCCAGCAATTCGCATGCACGGTCGTACAGCACCACGATCTCCTGGCGAATCTCGGCGCGCTCCGAGATGGGGTGGGACCACTGCACATCGAGCGCTGCCTGTGCGGCGCCGAGCGTGTAACTCCCGAGCGTGTAACTCCACTGGCTTCCCGCCTCATCGAGGCTGGTCATGACGGCGTGGGTTGCCGCAGGGTTGCCGAATGCGCGTGCGATCAGGAGGCAGTCATCCGGATGATCGCCGTTCATGTGGGTCAGCACAGCGGTGATCACGTCGGAGGAGAAGGTTGGCACGAAATCTACGGTAGTGGCTGGTCGCATCCACCACGATGGAACCATGCCAATCGTGCCGGACACAAAGAACTGGACGTGGGTGATCGAACGCTCGTGTGACGAGTGCGGTTTCGACGCCAGCGCCTTCGCGCCACAGCAGGTCGCTGGAATGATCCGGGCGAACGCTGCGGCGTGGCCCGCGGTACTCGCCCGTAGGGACGCCAAGGTGCGCCCGGATGACAGCACATGGTCGCCCCTCGAATATGGCGCTCACGTGCGCGATGTCTTTCGCATCTTTCACACCAGGCTCGGACTGATGCTCGAGCTGGACAACCCGCTGTATCCCAATTGGGACCAGGACGAGACTGCCGTTTCCGACCGCTACAACGAGCAGGACCCGGCACTGGTCTCCCGAGAAATCGTCGAAGACGCCGAAGCTCTCGCACTGCGTCTCGAGTCGGTGCCCGCCGATGGCTGGTCCCGCACAGGCACAAGGGGTGACGGTGCTGAGTTCACCATCGCGTCGTTCGCAACCTACCTCGCCCACGACCCCATCCATCACCTGTGGGATGTTCGCGGCTGAGCATTCTGCCTGCTCCCCCCACGATTCCGAACTCGACGCCGACGCCGACAAAACCTAGGCTTGGAGCATGGGCGGCAGCAAGACTCCCGGCGGATCATCCGGCGACTCGCGTGTGTCTGCCGCCCGCTATCGCGTAGACCAGTCGACCGCCGGAGATGGCGATGCGGCCGCCGAGGAGAACATCGCCGGCCAGCCGAGAATGGATGCGCGGGCGCAATATGTCGAAGTCGTCATCCAGCAGGCGATCCGTCGTGGCGACTTCGAAGACCTGCCGGGAGCCGGGCGTCCGCTCAAGGGCCTCGGCGGTACCTACGATCCCGACTGGTGGATCCGCCAGAAGATCGAGCGGGAGAAAATTACCGGCCTCGGTCCGCCAGCGCTCACCCTGCGCACCGAGAACGCAGCGCTCGACAGCCAGCTGGATGCAGCGATGACGCTGGGTGAGGTGCGCGAACTGCTCGAAGACTTCAATGCCCGCATCATTTCCGCCCGCCGCCAGTTGCTTGGCGGACCACCGGTAGTCACCCCCACGCGGGACGTAGACGAGGAGATCGCAAAGTGGCGGGAGCGCCGGGC
>JAODLU010000182.1 GCA_025464125.1 Microbacteriaceae bacterium
CGGGCGCTGCGGGGTGCGCGGTGCGCGCTGGCCGGCGCGTTTCGCGGCTCGCTGGCGAGCGGGCGCCGCAGTCACGCGCGCCCCAGTCATGCGCGCTGCAGCCACGCGCGCTGCTGCTTCGGCGGTCCGCCGGTGCCGCGGCAGCGGCGGTCAGCCGAAAGCACGGCGCATGCGGGCTAGTTACTCGGGCGCTTTCGGGTCGCGGGCTTCTTCGCGGCTGCGGTTGCTTTCGGGGCTGCGGGCTTCTTCGCGGGGGCCGAGGGCGTGCTCTCGCCAGTGGTCGGCCTCGCCGCAGTCACCTGCTCAGCTTGCGGCCTCTCCGGCGTCAGCCTCTCCGCCGTCAGCTTCTCCGCTGTCAGCTTCTTCGCTGTCAGCTCCACGGTTGCTGGCTCCACGGATGCTGACTTCGCGGCTTGGGACTGAGCAACCGTCGAGTTCGGCGGGGTTGGCGGCTTCGGGTCGGCTGGCTCCCTAGGCATTTGCTCCCTCGGCGCGGGCTCCCCCACGGCGGGCGGGGCGTCCCCGGGCAAGCGTGCGGCGGGCGCCGCGTCCCCGGGCACGCGTGCGGCGGGGACGGCAGCTGCGGGCACCAAAACCACGGGCACCGCATCCACGGGCATCGCATCCACAGGCGCGGCATCCTCGGGTTCGCCCACGGCAGACGAACGACGGCGAGCCGGCAGCAGTACGAACCCGATCAGCGCAAGCACCACCACCCCGAGCACGATTCCGGCCAGCAGGATGCCCTGGTTGAGGCCGGCGGAAGGCGCGGGTGCCGGCGCCTTGCCTATCGTGCGCTGGTACGCGGCGGGAGTGGTGGGGCTGCTGGCGCCCGAGTTTCCCTGTACGAGCGGCGTGAGTGTCGTGCCATCCGTCGCAAACCAGGCGTACCTGGCGTCGTCGCGAACGAGCACTGTGGACTGTGGTGCTGCGGCGAGCGCGGTCGTGAGGGTCGAACCCAGGTCGAAGTCGGCGAGTTCGGCCTGGTCGGTTCCCGGGTTGATCCAGACCGTGGCGAGTCCTGCGACCTTGTCGCCGACTGACACCGACGCGACCCAGTTGTTGGTCAGCTCGGTCGGGCTGTCTGTCTTCGAGCCAGCCAGGTACGAGCTCGTGAAAGCGAAGACCCGCCGGATGACCCCCACCTTCGTCGTCGCGTCGAATGTGATGCCCGTGCTCGTGCCCGCCGTGCCTTTCGCAGGCCCTGGCCCGTAGAGGTCGGCCAGCCGGGCGACCAGCCCCGTTGCAAAGTATGTGGCCACGGGCTCGGGAACTTTCGGCTCGTCGAGCGCCATGGCAGGGCTCGCTCCGAGCGCGACAAGGCCGATGGCAATGATGAACGCCGCAACCATGCGGCGGGGCGCGACCATTACTTTGCTGAGGGGCGCGACCGTGACTTTGCCGGGGGGCGCCATCAGGGGGCGTGCGGGTTCGCCAGTGAGCATGCGGGATCCTTCGGGTGCGGGTAACCCAAGTGTGGCATCCCGACACCCGCTACACAGCGAGCGGCAGGGTGATCCTGAACTCTGTTCGTGCCGGCTCGCTCGAGACCGTGACCACGCCGTCGTGGCCTTCGACGACTGCCGCGACTATCGCGAGTCCGAGACCCGTGCTGCCGGCTGCTCTCGAACGTGAACTGTCAGCTCGCGCGAACCGCTCGAAGAGCACCGGCAGCATCTCTGGCGGAATGCCAGGGCCATCGTCGACCACGGAGACCGTGACATCCCGGTCCGTCGGCATGACCGAGACGGTCACAGCGGTGCCTGCAGGTGTGTGCACCCGCGCATTCGCGAGCAGGTTCGCGACCACCTGGTGCAGGCGCAGCTGGTCACCGTCGATGAGCACCGGCTCTTCCGGCAGGTCGAGCGACCACTCGTGGTCGGGTCCCGCGGCGTGGGCGTCGCTCACCGCGTCGATCAGCAGCCGGGAGAGGTCGAGGGGGTGCCGCTCGAGATCACGGCCCTCGTCGAGCCTGGCGAGCAGCAGCAGGTCTTCGACGAGCGAGGTCATGCGAATCGCCTCAGACTCAACGCGGCCGAGCGAGTGCACGACGTCGGGAGGAAGCTCGTGGTTGCCACGACGCGTCAGCTCGGCGTAGCCACGAATCGACGCGAGGGGCGTGCGAAGCTCATGGCTCGCATCCGCAACGAACTGGCGCACCTTGTTCTCGCTGGCCTGCCTGGCCGTGAGGGCGGATGCCACGTGCCCGAGCATGCGGTTGATGGCGGCTCCCACCTGCCCGACCTCGGTGCGCGGGTCTGCGTCGCTTTCGGGAACCCGCACGGCCAGCGCCACTTCGCCGCGCTCGAGCGGAAGCTCAGCAACGTGGGTCGCGGTCGCGACCACCCGCTCGAGTGGTCGCAGGGCGAATCGCACCACGCCGCGGCCTGCGATGAACGCGATCGCGAGCACCACGATGGTTACCCCGCCTATGACGGCGAGCAGCTGGTAGACGGTGGTCTGGGTTTCGCGAAGGGGCAGCCCGTTGGCCACCTCGTCACCGCTCGGCAGTTCCGTGGCGATCATGCGGTACTGCCCGAGACTTGCTCCGAGGTCGACGCTGACGGGCACACCGTTGACGGGAACCGCGAGCACGAGGGCCTTCTGGCTTGCGGTGAGGTTCTGCAGTTGGCCGGCTGAGTCGATGTACTGGGCCCGCTCGATGACGCCGCTGTCTATGTGCACGAAGATCGTCTCCGCCGCCTGGCCCGGCCCGCCAGGGGAGGTGGTGCTCGGTGGCACGACCGGCGACAGGTCCTGCCCCTCGTTCTGCTGGAAATTCTGCGAACGGCTTGCCGAAGCCTTCAACTGGTTGTCGAGACGGGTCATCAAAATGCCCTGCAGGGTCAGCGCGCTGATGAGGCCGATCACGACGCTGCCCACGGCGAGCAACGCGATGAAGCTCAGCACGAGCCGCCGCTGGAGGGACCACG
>JAODLU010000187.1 GCA_025464125.1 Microbacteriaceae bacterium
TGTCCGGCGGCGGGGTCTGTCCGGCGTTACCATAACGCTTGCCGAGCCGCACGTAGAACTCCCCGGTCGGATCCGGAACTACCTCGGTGAGGGTGCCGCGCACCTCGAGGTAGGTGAAGACGTTCGCGGGATCGATGATCGCCAGGCTCATCGACGGGTTGTGCATGAGGTTGCGGTACTTGGCCCGTGCGGTGGTGTGGGTGAACCGGAGGTTCTGACCGTCGTACTGGAACCACATCGGGTTGACCTGCACCGTGTCATCTGGCCGAATGGAGCCGAGGGCGCCGTATTTCGGGTTCTCAAGAAGGTGGACGTAGTCGGACGGGATCTCAGTGCTCATGGTTCCAGCGTAACCAGTTCAATGAAGGCGCTGAGTTGAGCCAGACCTGCCGGGCTGGTCGGCAGATAATCTGTAAGAGCTGGCGAATACACGAGGTACGACGCCCACTGGGCGCGGGAGATTGCCACATTCAGCCGGTTGGCCATGAGCAGGAAATCTAGCCCGCGCGGCACATCTGCCGGCGAGGATGCAGCGAGCGAGACTATCGACACCGCGGCCTCCCGACCCTGGAACCTGTCGACCGTGCCAACGGGCACGCCCTCGAACCCGGCCGCGTCGAGTGTCGCGCGCAGCAGCTCGACCTGCGCGTTGTATGGAGCAACCACGATCACATTGCCCGGATCGAGTGGTGCCGTGACTCCGGCAGATTTCCACTGGCGCCCGACCGCTTCGCGCACGATCGCCAGCACTGCCGCTGCTTCCTGCTCGGATGAGGTCGAGTTGTCGACATGATCGACCGGAACGGGATGCAGGCCCGGTACAACGCCATCGAGAACGCGGTCAGACCCCACCGAGTGCAGGCGCCCCTCGTAGGAGAGGCGCGAGACCGGCGCGCAGACCGCTGGGTGCATGCGCCTGCTCTCGGCGAGAAAGTAGCCGAGGCGCGGCGGAAGCACGTCGTGCCCGTCGCTGAGCCACCCGAGAGCTGAGGCATCCACTGGCTCGGGATGCGTGCCCTGGCTCACCTGGGGTAGCTGCTGCGGATCACCAAGCAGCAGCAGTCGCCTGGCCGAAACGGCTGCCGCGATGGTGCTGGCGAGCGAGAACTGGCCAGCTTCGTCAATCACGAGGAGGTCGAGCGAACCACGGGCGACGGCGTTCGCGTTGCTGAAGGTCCAGGCGGTTCCGCCAAGCACGAAACCGCCGTCGCGGCCGGCGAAACTGTTTTTGTCGCCGAGCTTCGTCCACGGCACATCGCGAATGTCGCCGGCCTTCGGTTTCTTGCCGACGAGTTCGGGGTCGAGGCCCGCGTGCACGATTGCGGCCAGCATGTTTTCGACGGTGGCGTGCGATTGCCCAACCACCCCGACCTTCCACCCGTGGTTCACGACGAGTTCAGTGATCACGCGGGCGCCGTTGTAGGTCTTGCCGGTGCCGGGTGGCCCCTGCACGGCAAGGTAGGAGTTGTCGAGACCGAGAAGCGTGTCTCGCATGGCTGGCACGAAATCGTCATGCGCGACTGCTGCTATCTCGCCGCGGGGCGAAGACCTTCTCAGGATGTCGAGCGCCGCATCCGGAATCATCTCGGGCAGTTCGTTCAGCACCCGCCTGCCCCACTCGCTGATGGCCTCGACCTGGCTGCCGGCGGACGGCGGCATGCCGGGGGTGAGAGCAATCGGCAGCTGGCTGTATTCCGGTGCGCCGGTGGCCACTCGTTCGGTGAGGTGAAGCACGCCGTCTTCGTCCACGACCACGGAGGTGCGGCTGTGGGAGGCACGGGCGCCGGGCTCCGAGGAGAGCTCGATTGGCGGATACGGCTCGTCGTAAAGGACGAACGGCTGCTCGGCCGCGCCGAAACCGCTGCCCGGCGCCGCGGTGCCGGAGAGCCGAAGCGTGCGTGAGGCAGTGCGTGCGCGACCGAGGGTGCTCCAGTCGCGTTCCACGACCGCAGAGTCGATCACAAACACACCGCGGGTATCCGCCCACTCCTCGACCGGGCCTGTGAGCCGCGCAAAGTGATCCCACCAGAAACTCTTGCGCTCGCGACGGTGGTAGTCGATCGCGGCCGCTGCGAGGGCCAGGGCGGTTTCGTCGGCGCTTCGCTCGCCGACACTGAATCCTGCAACGAGAGCCGCAAGCTCGACGTAGACCGGGTCCGGGTCTGGCACCTCTACCGGCAGCAGCAGCTCGTCAGAATACGCGAGCGACACCTGGTTCTCCCGCGCCCGCCCCATGAGCCAGTCGCGGAGGCGCAGCGTTGAGAGGCAGTCGTACTCGTTGTAATCAGCGATCTGCTGCATGGCTTCCGCTGCGGCCTGCAACTGTCCAGAGCGCTCGAGTTCGCGGGCCTTTACGTATTGGGTGATGGAATCCGCAGCGTTGTCGACGCCGGCACGCGCCTCGTGCATGTAGAGCGGTTCCAGCTTCTTAAGCGAATAGCTGCGGCTGCCGATGCGCACCGCCTGTTTGACGATCGGGTAGAGGTCGACCAGCACGTTGGCACGCAGCAGGTCATCGACGGCTTCCTCCCCAACGCCGTGCCGTGCGGCGATGCCTAGCAGGTGGGTGCGTTCGTAGGCGGCGTAGTGGTAGATATGCATCGCCGGATGCCGCCTGCGACGCTCTGCCACATAGGCCAGGAAGTCGAGCAGTGCCTGCTTCTCCTCAGCGAGAGTGTGCGCCCAGAACGCGCGGAACGTGCCATCCGCCTCGACAAGCCCGAAGAGGTAGTCGAGATTCCACGCTGTTCC
>JAODLU010000191.1 GCA_025464125.1 Microbacteriaceae bacterium
GACCACATCGCGACCGAGCCGCGGCCGGGCATGGAGCCCCGCCTCGACCCATTGCCGCTGCTGCCGCTGCTCGCGGAGCACACCAAGGGACTCGGTCTCATCGGCACGATGTCGACTTCCTTCTACCTGCCCTTCGTGCTCGCTCGCCTGGTGCTGACAGCAGACCACCTCAGCCAGGGCCGCGTCGGCTGGAACATCATCACGACCAGCGAGGACTACGCAGCCCAGGCCGCCGGCACGGGGGACGCCCAGCCGAAGCATGACGACCGCTACGGGCGTGCAGATGAGTTCGTGAATCTCGTCAAGGAACTCTGGACTGCCTGGGACCCGGATGCCGTCACCTGGAAGCTCGGCGGCAGCCAGTACGTCGATTCCACGAAGATGAACCCGGTGAACTTCGATGGCGATTACTACAAGAGCAAGAACGGCGTGCTGAACCTCGCCCGCTCGATGCAGAACATGCCGATTCTCAGCCAGGCCGGCAGCTCCGAGCGCGGCAAGCTCTTCGGGGCCACTCATGCCGACACCATCCTCGCCTCGACCTCGGGCGCAAACAGCGCAAAAGCCATGAAGGACTTCAGGGACGATGTACGCAAGAAGCTGGTCGAGGTTGGTCGCGACCCCGACTCCTGCAAGATCCTGTTCCTCGTCACTCCCATCGTCGGACGCACGAACGACGAGGCGGAGGCGACTTGGAACGCGCGCTTCAACGCGCCGGCGACCGATGATGAGGTGCGAAGGAAGCTTTCGTCCATGGCTTATACCAAAGTCGACCTCAGCTACCTCGACCTCGACGCGCCCCTGCCGGAGAAGCTCAGGGTGGAAGACCTGACCGAGGGTCACCAGGGCACGCTGCAGGGATTCTTCGACCTCAGCGATGGCGGGCGCCGTACCATCCGCGAGATGGTCACCCAGTCCAAGCCGAGCTCGCTCGACCTTTGGGGAACCCCGGAGAAGATCGCAGACGAGATGCAGGCCGTGATGGAAGAAGTGGGCGGCGACGGCTTCCTGCTCAACTCCAACCCGTTGACCCGCCGCTACATCACGGAAGTAACCGAGGGTCTGGTGCCAGAACTGCAGCGCCGTGGCCTGACCCGCACGAACTACTCGTACAGCACCATGCGTGAAAACCTCATGGAGTTCTAAGCACCACCAACCTGGAAGGATGCCACCCATGGCAATGCACCAACAAGCCACGATCCCCGAAAACGTGAAAGACCTGCTCGATGGCCCGCTCTACGCGACCTTCGTGACGATGCGTGCCGATGGCGCACCACAGGCCAGCCCATGGTGGTTCGACTTCGACGGCGAATTCATCCGCCTTACCCACGTCACAGACCACGAGGGCTACGCCAATATCACTGCCAACCGGAACGTCGCCATTGTCGTCTCCGACCCCAAGGACTCCGGTCGCTACCTCGAAGTGCGCGGCGAAGTCGCAGCCATCGAGAGGGACCCCGAGGGTGACTACTTCATCCACCTCTCGCAAAAGTACGGAAAGCCTGCGACCAAGCCACTGGCCAGCGCTCCCAAGCGTGCGGTGATTTCAGTGCGAGTCATCTGGACAACTTCGTACCAGCCTGGCATCACACCCTGACGTACACTCGGGGTACAGAGTCGTTGGCGCCGCGCGCCCCTCGCGACGCCATGCCGATTGAATCGGGGCGTCGGAGGTGGTCATGACCAACCAGGAAACGCGGGATGACGCAGTCGTCTTCGAGTTGCTGAAGAATCGGTGGCGTTCAGAAGAACTCGGCCGGGAGGCAGCCTTCCGGGCTGCGCAGCGCGGGCGCGCGGCCGAGGAGATCCCGGTTTCGAAATCGTCGCAGCGCGCATACGGGCTCATTCGCGCCGGCATCCGCCTCGGTATCTATCCGGTTGACTCGCGCCTGCACGAGTCGAGCCTGGTGCACGAGCTCACTATCAGCCGCACCGCTGTGCGACAGGCGCTGAACCTGCTGGCGGACGAGGGCCTGGTCGCCCGACGCCAGCGGGTCGGCACTGTAGTGATCCGCCGACCGCTGGAGAACCCATCGGACTGGACCTCAGAGTCCTCAGGTCCGGCCGACCGTCGTGAGCGCCTCGGCCGCGAGCGCATCTTTGAGGAGCTTGTTCCGGCCGGCGCGATTAGCGACCTGATTATGGTGCCGAGCGGCATCGTCAAGGTCGCCTGCGATCGCATCCTGTGGGACGGCACGGTTATCGGCGTACGCGCGGTCTATAAAGACGCCGACGCAACGCACGCCAGCGTCCCCCGAACAGCGATGGACGTCGGCACCGCTTTCGCGTTTACGTTCGACGTCGCGCTCGGTCACATCGAGAGCCAACTGGAGACGCTTGCTTGCGACGAACGCCTCGCGAAGCTACTCGGCATGAACGAGGGCGCGCCGATCCTGTACCGCGAACTGCTGCTGCATGACGTCGATGGTCGCCCGCTGATGCTGAGTTGCACCCATTACCGCGGAGATCGCGTTGCGGTCTCGACCGAACGAATGTTCCCCGAGCACCAAGCCGCCAGCTGAGGCGTGCACGATCAGGCCTGCATATACGCGGCATCCACCAGCACTGTGTCGCCAGAAACGAAGGACGCCTCGTCAGACAGCAGGAAGGCCATCACGTTGGCGATCTCCTGCGGCTCGGCCACGCGGCCACCCGGCTGAAGCGTCGAGTACATCTTCTGGTCTTCCTCGGGGTACGAGCGGAACTGCGGAGTTCCGACAAGACCGGGGGCCACAGCGTTCACTCGAATGTTGTCGCGGATGTACTCGATGGATGCCTGGCGGGTAAGCCCCACGACGCCATGCTTTGCCGCGACGTAGCCGCCCTGCCCTGGCGCCGCCTTGAGTCCCGTTCCGGAGGCAGTGTTGACGATGACGCCGACCCCCGCTTCGAGGA
>JAODLU010000212.1 GCA_025464125.1 Microbacteriaceae bacterium
GGCAACGAGTTCGCGGCCTCCCAGCAGTACATCGCGATTGCGGTGTGGTTCGACAACAGGGACCTCCCGCAGCTGGCCAAGCACTTCTACCAGCAGTCGATCGAGGAGCGCAACCACGCGATGATGCTCGTGCAGTACCGCCTCGACCGCAATCTCGGCATCACCATCCCCGGCCTGGAATCTGTCATCAACGACTTCTCGGATGAGCGGGAGCCGATCGCTCTCGCCCTCGAGCAGGAGAAGCGGGTGACCGTGCAGATCGAGAATCTCTTCGCTGCAGCCCGCGTCGAGAACGATGCCCTTGGTGAGCAGTTCATGCTCTGGTTCTTGAAGGAGCAGGTGGAGGAGGTCGCCTCAATGTCCACCCTGCTGACCATCGTCGAGCGCGCCACGAACCTGTTCGATGTTGAGAACTACCTGGTTCGTGAGACGGGCTCCGCGGGTCACGATTCAGGTGCACCAGAGGCTGCGGGCGGCGCACTCTAACCATGGCGTCGCAGGTCAATCCTCCCCGCGGAATGCGGGACTTCCTTCCCGCGGAGAAGGCTCGTCGTGAAGGCGTGCTCTCCACGATCCGCTCCGTCTATTCGGCGCACGGTTTCGAGGAGATCGAGACCCCCGTGATGGAGGACTCCGAGCGCCTGCACGCTGGTCTAGGTGGCGACAACGAGAAGCTCGCGTTCGGGGTGTTGAAGCGCGGACTGTCGGCGGATAACCTGGCCGCCGCCCGGGACCCGCTCGACCTCGTCGACCTCGGCCTGAGGTTCGACCTCACCGTGCCGCTCGCTCGCTTCTACGCGACCCACCGCGCACAACTGCCGACGGTTTTTCGGTCCATCCAGATCGCTCCTGTCTGGCGCGCAGAGCGTCCCCAGAAGGGCCGTTACCGCCAGTTCGTGCAGTGCGACATCGACATCATCGGTGAGGCGGGGCCACTGGCTGAGATCGAGTTGATGACGGCGACGGCGGACACGCTCGGCGCGCTCGGTCTCACTGACTGGGGCATCCGGGTCAACGATCGTCGCCTGCTGCTCGGCATGCTCGACGCCCTCGGGTTTGCCGCCGCCGACCACGATTCAGCGCTCGTCACTATCGACAAGCTCGACAAGATCGGACAGGACGGCGTTGTCGCCGAACTGCGCGAGAAGGGTCTGCCCGGTGACGCTCTCGAACAGTTCTTGCGCCGCCCGCAGACCATGGAGTGGCTGCCGTTCGGCGAGCGCCTCATCGCGAAGGCCCTGCCCGACGGGGCCGACCCTGCGATCATCGCTTCTCTCGCCGCGATCGGCCTCGCGGTCATCGCCGCCCACGGCGACGTCGTGCAGTTCGACCCATTCCTCGTGCGCGGCATGGGCTACTACACCGGCGCGATCTTCGAGGTGACGCACCCCTCCTCCACAAGCTCGCTCGGTGGCGGCGGCCGCTACGACGGCATGATCGGGCGGTTCCTTGGCACCGACGTGCCCGCCGCCGGGTTCTCCATCGGCTTCGAGCGCATTGTGGACCTCCTCGAACCCCCAGTCGCCACCGCCGACGACTCGGTCGTGCTTCTCTACGATCCGGATGTCGCGGCCACCCTGCTGATGCAACTCAAGTCAGGGCTGGTCGCCGACGGCAAGCGTGTGAGGCTGGAGCGCACCCCGCGCAACCTGAAACCGCTGCTGGCGCAGCTCGCGGCATCCGGTTACACGACCGTCGCGACCGTCACCGCCGCTACCGCTTCCGCGGCTGACCTGGCCTTCCGCCCGCTCGCGTAGGGGCGAGCTGGCCGCCCTGCCCCGCAGCAAGCTCGAAGCCTGAGCACGCCCGTCCCGTAGGATTGCGAACGCATTTACACGAACCTGAAGGAGAACCGATCGTGGCTTTGATCGAGGCAGTTGGCGCCCGCGAAATCCTGGATTCCCGGGGCAACCCGACCGTCGAGGTCGAGGTTCTGCTCGAGGATGGCATCGTCGCTCGCGCGGCTGTTCCGTCAGGTGCATCCACCGGTGCTTTCGAGGCCTACGAGCTGCGCGATGGCGACAAGAAGCGTTACGGCGGCAAGGGCGTGCTGAAGGCCGTGGATGCCGTGCTCGACACGATTGGCCCGGCACTCGAGGGTTTCGACGCAAGCGACCAGCGCCTGATTGACGCAGCGATGATCGAGCTCGACGGCACCGATAACAAGAAGAAGCTGGGCGCCAACGCGATCCTCGGCGTCTCTCTCGCCGTCGCGAAAGCGGCGGCCGACTCGGCTGACCTGCCACTGTTCCGCTACCTCGGCGGACCCAACGCACACACCCTGCCGGTGCCCATGCTCAACGTGATCAACGGTGGTGCGCACGCTGACACGAGTGTCGACATCCAGGAATTCATGATCCTGCCGATCGGTGCAGAAACCTTCAGCGAGGGCCTGCAGTGGGGCGTCGAGACGTACCACGCACTGAAGGCGCTGCTCAAGCAGAAGGGCCTCAGCACAGGCCTCGGCGACGAGGGTGGTTTCGCACCTGACCTGTCCGGCGGCCGTGCAGCACTCGACCTGCTCGTCGAGGCCATCACCAGTGCCGGGTTCACGCCGGGCAAGCAGATCGCGCTCGGGCTGGATGTCGCATCCACCGAGTTCTTCGAGAACGGCGTCTACTCCTTCGAGAAGCAGAAGCTCACCGCTGAGCAGCTCACCGCCTACTTCGTGGGCATCGTCAACGACTACCCGCTGGTCACCATTGAAGACCCGCTGGCCGAGGACGACTGGGAAGGCTACGTGCACCTCACCGAGCAGCTCGGCGAGAAGATCCAGATCGTCGGCGACGACCTCTTCGTCACCAACCCGAAGCGCCTGGCCGAGGGCATCGAGAAGCATGTCGCCAACTCCATCCTCGTGAAGGTCAACCAGATCGGCACCCTCACCGAGACCCTGGATGCCGTGGCTCTCGCCCAGCGCAGCGGTTACACCGCGATCCTCTCCCACCGTTCGGGTGAGACCGAAGACACGACCATCGCCGATCTCGCGGTGGCGACGGATGCCGGCCAGATCAAGACCGGCGCCCCCGCGCGCAGCGACAGGGTTGCCAAGTACAACCAGTTGCTGCGCATCGAAGAAGAACTCGGCGACGCCGCCACTTATGCCGGTCGTGGCGCTTTCCCGCGCTTCACCGCCTGATTCCCAAGAACCCGTTTTAGGCTCCTCCCATGGCTAGCCCTGGCAGGACTCCGCGCGTGCGCACGCGCCGGGTTGCAGTGCGCCTTCCCGAGGAGCGGGCGGGCTCGCAGTGGCTCCGCAGCATCCGACTCTCCGGTTTCACGATCACGGCTCTCGGACTCATCGTTCTG
>JAODLU010000226.1 GCA_025464125.1 Microbacteriaceae bacterium
AGACGACATCCGTTCCAGCATCGTCAATGCCACAAAGGGTGAGATCCAGCGCATGCCCCTGCCCGGCCTGCATGAGGTGCTTTGGGACGACCGCGAATACCTCGGATGGCGCGACCACCAGGCGCCCCTGCGCGGCTACCTCGTGCACTGGCTCGACGACCGGCCCGTCGGAATCGTGCTGAGGGCGTCTGGCGCGAGCATGCGACCCGGCATCTCCGCCATGTGCTCGCTCTGCAGGACTGCGCAGCCTTCTGACCAGGTGACCCTGTTCTCGGCTCCTCGAGCCGGCCAGGCTGGGCGCGATGGCAACACGCTCGGCACATACATCTGCGCCGACCTGGCCTGCTCGCTCATCATTCGCATCACTCCCCCGAAGCTGCCGATGCAGCCGACCCCCGAGGAGATCGTGGCGAAGCGCGCGGCTGGGCTACTTCAGAGGGTGAGCAACTTCACCAGCGACATCATGCGCACGCCTTAGTCGGGCGCGCTCTGCCCGGCTAGTCCTTCGACTTGCCTGCGGCCTTGGTCTTCTTGTCGGCGCGCTTCTCCTTCAGCGACTTGGTCGCTGCGGTCTTGGCGGTGGACTTCTTCGGTGACTTGTCGGCCATGGGATGCTCCCTCGCTGCGGGCCCGGACGGCTGCCGCTGGGCTGAGACTACCGCGCTTGACTTTGGAATCGCATCCGTTACTATCTAACTAATCGTTTCTAAAACTGATTGGTTATATATGCCTGTCGACCAGTTGAGTGGTGTGTTCGCCGCTCTCGCAGACCCGACCCGAAGGGCGCTGCTGCAGCGCCTCACCGCGGGGGACGCGAGCGTGAACGAACTCGCCGCACCGTTTGCGATGAGCCAGCCAGCGATATCGAAGCACCTCAGGGTTCTCGAAGACGCCGGGCTGATCTCGCGCAGCAGGGTCGCGACATCCCGCTACAGCCATCTCGAGGCAGAACCGATGAAGGAAGCGACCGAATACATGGAGAAGTACCGCCGATTCTGGGGCAGCAGCCTCGATCGGCTTGATGAAGCCCTGGCAAGGTACCAGGCGGCAGAAGCCGAACAGAAAGAAGATGCTGATGACTGACACCTCCCCCGTGACCGAACATGACGTCTATATCACCCGGGCGTTTGCGGCCCCCCGCGACGTCGTCTGGAAGTTCTGGACGCAACCGGCGCTGATCGCGCAGTGGTTCGGTCCCGACGGCTTCAGCACGCCGGTCGAGACCATCGACATCGACCTGAGAGTTGGTGGTCGCTGGCACCTGGTGATGGTCGAAGACGCAACCCAGGCCACCTACCCGATCGACGGCACGATCACGAAACTGATCGACGAGGAATACATCGAGATCGCCGCTGATGCTGAGAGCGACTCCGGACCGATCAATGACATCGGCCTGCGCATGACGTTTCACGACCACGGCGAAACGACGCGCGTGACCCTTCACCAGGGTCCGTTCACAGAAGAGCAGCGCCGCCAGACCGCCGTCGGGTGGGAGATGTCGTTCGTCACGATGGACGCGCTGTTTACAGGAGAGAGCAAATGAGCGAGCCAGCGACAACCGCACCGACGACCGGCACCGTGACATCGACAGACGGCACAGTCATTACCTTCGAGAGAACCGGCAGCGGGCCTGCGATTGTGCTTGTGGACGGTGCCCTCTGCTCCCGGGAGTTCGGTCCGGGGCGCGATGTTGCGAAGCAGCTCGAACCGGATCACACGGTCTTCGTCTACGACCGGCGGGGTCGCGGGCAGAGCGGCAACACCCTCCCATATGCGGCTGCCAGGGAGGTCGAAGACCTCCAGGCCGTGATCCTGGCCGCCGGGGCTGCGGGCGACGTGTACGTCGTCGGCCAGTCATCCGGTGCCGCGCTCTCACTCGAAGCCGCTGCGGCAGGCACGCCGATGAAAAAGCTGGCGGTGTATGAGGCACCATACATCGGCGCAACCGATATCGACCGCGTCGCAGAGCTCAGGAGGTTTCTCGCCGCTGACGACAACGGCGGGGCTGTTGGCTACTTCCTGGTGAAGATGGTTGGTGCTCCGGCCTTCCTGCCGATCATGATGAAACTCATGCCGAAGGTCTGGAACAAACTCAAAGCTGCCGCACCGACGCTGCCATACGACGCCGTGGTCATGGGTTCATGGGTCGCGCCGAAGGATCGGTTCGCAAAGATTTGCGTGCCGACGCTCGTGATGGGTGGTACTAAGGGAAAGCAGAATATGAAGAACGCGGTGACGGATGTCGCTGCCGCAGTTGCCGGATCCACCCTGCACTGGCTGCCGAAACAGACCCACAACGTCTCCCCGGTCGTGCTGGCGGAGCAACTGCGCACGTTCTTCGCTGATCCTTCGTAAACGCATATCGACAGGGAGCAACGCGATGCCAGCACCAGCAGAGCAGTCGGATGGCACTCCGGTCTGGATCGATCTCGCCAGTTCGAACGTCGAGGCGTCGATCGAGTTCTACACCGGGTTGTTCGGCTGGACGTACGAAAGGGCAGGCGCTGAGTTCAACAACTACGTGAACTTCTCGCTCGATGGCACGCTGGTGGCCGGCCTCGTTGCCAATAACGGTGGCGACGCGTGGAACGTCTACCTCAAGACGTCAGACGCCGAAGGCACCGCCGCATCCGTGGTCGCCAGCGGTGGCCAGGTGTTCTTTCAACACCACATTGCCGATCTCGGCGAGATGATCGGTTTCGCCGATTCGAACGGGGCGACCACCGGCGCCTGGCAGCCG
>JAODLU010000232.1 GCA_025464125.1 Microbacteriaceae bacterium
AGACCCTGTTCCAGGGGTCTGCCGACGACCTCGTGGTCGATATCGCAGTAGCGCCTGCCGCGATGCCCCTCGTCGCTGACTACATCCCCGAGGACGCGGTGAGCACTGAGGTGGATGGTCGCATCCAGACTTCGGTACGCGTGTCGCATTACCACGGGCTCAAAAGGCTCGTAACGGGCCTGCCGGGAGTCGTCACGGTTCTCGGTCCGGCGGATGCACGCCAGGTTGTGTCCTCGTGGGCCGCTGCCGGTGCTGCCCGCTACGGTGACAGCTGATGCCATGGTGGGCCTGGCTGGTCATCTGGGGCGGATTGTCGCTGGTGCTCATCATCGTTCTGGCAAGCATCGCCTTCGTGCTTTTTCGCAAGGGGTTCGCCGTCGTGGCCGCGCTCGGAGACCTTGCGTCGTCAGCCGAGATGCTCGAGCGGGCAGCTGATGTCTCCAAGCAGCAGGGCGTCGAACTCGCGATACTGGCCGAACGAAACGCGGTCCTGCGCCAACGCGAACAGGTTCGCACTGCATCCGCGACTCGAAGCGCGATTCGACACGACGCCAGGATCGCGCGAGCGAAGGCGCTGACCGATGAAGACGCCAGCTCGCGAGAATGGTTCACCGACACTGGATCGTTCACCGAGAACTAGCAGCCGCTATTCGCCACAACGGCGGTAAACTAATGCAACAGTGGTTTCGACTCGTAAGGATGTCGCGCAATGTTCAATGGACTCACCGGCTGGCACGCACTCGTCCTGCTGGTCATCGTCGTGCTGATCTTCGGGGCTGCGAAGCTCCCGGGTCTTGCCAAGAGCGTCGGCCAGTCGATGAAGATCTTCAAGAACGAGGTGAAGCCAGAATCCACCACGACACTGGACTCGGCCTCCACTGATGGCACGAAGCCGGCCGGCTCGGCAGCTGAGGGCTCGACCGCAGTCGACTCCTCGAAGTCCACCACCAAGCCATAAGCTCCGTGGCTTCCCGCACCAGGCGAGGTGCGAACAGCGAAGGCCGCATGTCGCTCGGCCAGCATCTGCTTGAACTCCGCAGGCGACTGACCATCGCCGCCATCTCCATCATCGTGTTCGCGATTGGTGGATGGTTTGTCTCCGACTACGTCCTCGCGGCCATCCGGGCTCCCATCCTGGTGATCGCCAAGGCACATCATGCCACTCTGAACTATTCGGGAATCGCGTCTGCCTTCGACGTCAAATTCCAGATCGCCCTGGTAATCGGAGTGGTCGCCTCCAGCCCGATCTGGCTTTACCAGGTGTTCGCATTCCTTGTTCCGGGCCTGACGGGCAAAGAGAAGCGCTACACGTTCGGCTTTTTCTTCAGCGCAGTTCCGCTGTTCCTGGCGGGCTGTGCCGCTGGATGGTTTGTTTTTCCCCACATCGTTGAGGTGCTCACCTCCTTCACCCCCGCTCAGGACGCCAACATCGTCGAGGCGAAGGATTACCTCGGCTTCGTGCTGAAACTGGTGCTCGCGGTAGGAATCGCCTTCGTCCTTCCCGTCTTTCTCGTGCTGCTGAACTTCGTAGGGGTGATCACGGGCATCAGCATCCTCAAGAGCTGGCGCTGGGCAATCGTGCTCATCTTCCTGTTCTGCGCGGTTGCCACGCCCTCTGCTGACATCAGCTCGATGTTCCTTCTGGCGGCACCCATGATCGTTCTCTACTTCGCGGCCGCCGGCATCTCCATCTGGCACGATCGGCTGGCAACGAAACGTGCCGACGCCCTGAGCGCAGCTATCGACGGCCCGAGCATCGACAGCGCGACAGCATGACTGCCGAACTGACACCGGCTGAGCGATTCGCCGCATCTCGGGTGCGCCGCGGCACGCCGAAACTCGAGCGTTTTCGCGCCAGCATGAAGTTCGATCTCGATCCTTTCCAGCTGGAATCCTGCGCGGCGCTCGAGAACGGCGACAGCGTACTGGTGGCCGCGCCAACCGGCGCAGGCAAGACGATCGTCGCGGAGTTCGCGGTCTTCCTCGCAATGCAGGAGCCCGCCGCGAAGGTTTTCTATACGGCGCCCATGAAAGCACTCAGCAACCAGAAGTTCCAGGAATTCGTAGCCGAATACGGCGCGAGCGAGGTCGGGTTGCTTACTGGCGACACCAACATCAACTCTGGCGCCCGCATCGTTGTGATGACCACCGAGGTGCTCCGCAACATGCTGTACGCCGACAGCGACCTCCTCAAGAATCTGGCCTTCGTTGTGATGGACGAGGTGCACTACC
The DNA here is from genome assembly GCA_025464125.1 of Microbacteriaceae bacterium. Classification (GTDB taxonomy): domain Bacteria; phylum Actinomycetota; class Actinomycetes; order Actinomycetales; family Microbacteriaceae; genus Lacisediminihabitans. Next base: position 2,233 of record JAODLU010000232.1, read on the forward strand.
TGGCCGATCGCTTCCGTGGGGCAGTGTGGGAAGAGGTGATCATCCACCTGCCACAACAGGTGCGACTCGTCTCCCTCAGCGCCACCGTCTCGAATGCTGAAGAGTTCGGCGACTGGCTCCAGGCCGTGCGCGGTGAGACTGCAGTGATCGTGTCCGAGGAGCGTCCAGTGCCTCTGGAACAGCACATCCTCGTGCGGTCGAAGATGCTCGACCTTTTCGACGCCTCTGGCACGCACCGGGTGAATCCTGAGCTCGTGCAGCTGGTGCGCAGCGGCGGCGGTCGCGGCGCGCCCTCCAATGTGCGCCAGCGACGCGGCGGTGGGTATCACCAGGGCGCGTCCCGAGGCGGCAATCACGAAGAGGGGCGGATGTCGCGGGCACAGATCGTCGAGCTGCTGGGTGGTCGCAACCTGCTGCCAGCCATCTTCTTCATTTTCAGCCGGGTCGGATGCGACGCGGCTGTAACGCAGGTGCTGCGTGCTGGCGTCCGACTCACCACGCAGGAGGAACGCGAGGAGATCCGTTCAATCGTCGAAGAGCGCTGCCGCACGATTCTCGACGAAGAC
>JAODLU010000332.1 GCA_025464125.1 Microbacteriaceae bacterium
GCTCGGCTTTCTCCCATCGCTGATCATCTTCCTTGTCTTCAAAGACCGCGGAACGTTCACGCGCCAGGAAAGCAAGGAAGCGCTGAACTGGCAGATCACGTGGATCATCGCGTCTGTCGTGCTCAACATCATCTCCGCCATCGTCTCCGCGATCGTCTGGGGTGCCGTCGGATACAACAACTATGGCGTCGCCGTCTTCGTCAGCGGCCTCTTCACGTTTATTGCGTGGCTGCCGTACCTCGCCAACCTGGTCTTCTCGATCATCGCGGGCATCAAGGTCAACGGCACGGGCACTGGCTACCGCTACCCACTCGCACTTCGACTAGTCAAATAAGGCGGGGCTCGTATGACTGACACCACGCCGTCTCCCTATCCGGTCGCAGCGCCGATGACGCCGGAAGACCAGCGGCTATGGGCAACGCTCGTGCATATCGGGGGTGTGATCTTTCACCTCTGGCCCGCGCTCATCGGCTACCTGGTGCTCAAGGAGCGGGGCGGATTCATCCGCCAGCACACAGCCACCGCGCTCAATTTCCAGCTCACGCTGCTCATTGCGTATGTGGTCGGAATCATCACGGCCTTCATCTTCGTGGGCTTCCTTGTCATCCTCGCCGCTGCAGTCGTCGACATCGTGTTCAGCATCATCGCTGCAGTCGCGGCACATCGCGGCGAACACTACGTGTACCCCATCGCGTTCCGCTTCGTGCAGGGCTAAAACAGACCCTGCTTCGGTCAGTCGGACAAAAGGCGGCGCACGACGTGATCGGCGAGCAGCCGGCCGCGCAGGGTGAGAATGACCAGTCCCCCGATCGCTGATGCCCCGTCGACGAGTCCGTCAGCTATCAGCCCTGCAACAGCCGAGCGACCGGATGCGTCGAGCTCACCGGTAGCGAGGCCGTGAGCGATCCGCGTTCCGAGCAGCACCCGCTCGACCCTCCGCGTTTCGGTGTCGAGCGTCTCGCGCCCTGCCGCCGGAGACACTCCTGCGAGGATGCGCTCCGCATAGGCGGCAGGGTGCTTCACGTTCCACCAGCGCACGCCGCCGACGTGGCTGTGCGCGCCGGGGCCCACTCCCCACCAGTCATGGCCCTGCCAGTATGCGAGGTTGTGACGCGAACGGTAGTCGCCGGGCAGCGACCAGTTGCTCACCTCGTACCATTCGTAGCCTGCTGCGCCGAGCAGCTCGTCAGCCAGTTCATACATATCGGCCTGCAGGTCTTCGTCGGGTGTCGCTACCTCCCCGCGACGAATCTGCCGCGCCAGCTTTGTTCCATCTTCGACGATGAGCGCATATGCCGACAGGTGGTCTGGTCGTTGCGCGATCGCATGCTCAAGAGATCGACGCCAGTCCTCGAGGGATTCGCCTGGCGTGCCGTAGATGAGGTCGAGACTCACCTGCAGGCCAGCAGCGCGTGCCCACTCTACGACCAGCGGAATTCGCTCTGGGTCGTGCGTGCGCTCGAGCGTCGCGAGCACGTGCGGCACAGCAGACTGCATGCCGAACGAGACGCGGGTGAACCCGGCTTCAGCGAGTTGCGCAAGGTAGGCGGCATCCACCGAATCGGGGTTCGCCTCCGTCGTCACTTCGGCGCCCGGCAGCAGTCCCCAGGTCGCCACTGCGGTTTGCAGGATAACCGCGAGGTCGCTGGCAGGAAGCATCGTCGGGGTTCCACCGCCGAAGAAAACTGTCGAGACTGGCCTCGGAGCGATGCCTGCAGCTTCAAGAACGCGGCCGCCGAGCCCGATCTCGGCGATGGCCTGGCCCGCGTAGTCGGCACGGGTGACACCACGCAGTTCTTCAGCAGTGTAGGTATTGAAGTCGCAGTACCCGCAGCGAACCCGACAGAACGGCACGTGAACATAGACACCGAGGTTGCGGAGGCCAGCACCTTCGGCCACCGATGGCGGCAGCATCCCATCCGCCGGGGCAGGGTCTGCGACTGGAAGAGCGCTCGGCATCGTCAGTCGATCGCGGCGGAAAGCGCGCGAAAATAGCGTCTCGTGTAGTACGCCTGCGTGAGACGGAGCGCCGGGTAGACGAGCCACCAGCGACGACTCGCTGGCCTGCTGAACGCGCGGATCTCGAGCCATACCGACCCATCGTCGGTCTGGTCGACGATGAAGGCTTCTTCGCCACTTTCCGGATGCCCGTGCATCGTGCCGTACGCGAAGCCCCGCCTCTTCGGCTCGTCAATCACGTACACGACGCGAGCTGGAGCATTGACGCGGAACGGTCCGAATGAGATTCCGAGCATTGCCGTGTCACCAGGAACGATGAACGCCTCGCCGTTCGGACCGAAGACCTGCTCGTCGGTGTCGAGCATCATGGAGGGAACTATTGGCTCACCATCGCCGTCGAATGACACCGGCACGTACGTCTGTTCTGTGACGTGTGGGGGGCTCGGAGTGACGTCGACGATGAATCCGCTGTTGCGCTGCACGCCCCAGGTCATCAGGGTCGTCCACGCGTATTCCCAGCGGGCGTCCCCGTGCCCGATGCGGGTGCGGCCCTGGAACGGCCGATAGCCGGGTGGTGGATACGACATGAGGTCGGCCGCCTTGGTACCCCCGACGGTTCCATAACTGACCGGCCGCTGCCACAGTGCAGCGTCAGGCATCTAGCTCGCGCCCTTCATCCCGGCGCCAGCCGTGGCGCCCCCTGGCAGGCGAAATAAGTTCATGCGCATCACGGCAGTTTAGTTTGCCGATGCGCGGAGGG
>JAODLU010000333.1 GCA_025464125.1 Microbacteriaceae bacterium
CCCCGGCACCGGCGAGATTGCAGTTGTGGCTGGTTACGCGTTGACTAAAGCCGCCACTACTGCAATCTCGCGCGGCCGAATGCCTGGCTGTGGATCGCTCGCTCGGCGGGACGCCCGGCGAGGCAACATGATGCGGTGCGCACCCCTTCCCGACTCCCCGAGCGGTTATCGGGGACTGCGTTCACGGTCGCCGAGGCATCCGACGCTGGTGTCAACCGGGCGCGCAACCGGGCTGGCGATCTCATCGCGCCCTTCCGAGGCATCCGGATGCCCGCTGCACACGTCTCGCGAACGCTCGAACTCTGCAAGGCCTACGCGCGCGGCAGCCTTGATTCCCGTTTCTTCAGCCACGTCACCGCAGTGCAGCTCCATGGTCTTCCGCTGCCCGATCGGATGAGGGATCGTGGCTCCTTGCACGTCACAGTGATTGCGCCAAGGACGACACCTCGTGTGCGCGGAATCGCCGGCCATCGTGCCACTGAACCACCTCTTCGACTTTCGCTCATCCAGGGCGTGCGAGTGAGTCACCCAGTGGATGCATGGGTGCAGTCAGCCGCACTGCTCGCCGTCAGCGAACTGGTGGTTCTCGGCGATGCGCTGGTGCGGCGGCGTTCGCCGCTCGCGACGGTCGCAGAACTTCACTCGGCGATCGTGTCTGGCGGTCGAGGTGTGATTCGGCTGCGGCAGGCGGTGAAGCTCATTCGACCAGGAGTGGACTCCCCTCGCGAGACGTTGCTGCGACTACTGCTCGGCCGGGCACATTTGCCAGAGCCGGAAGTGAATGGCCTGATCGTCGATGGTAACGGGCATTTTCTGGCGCTCGGAGACCTCGTGTATCGCGAGTGGCGCGTGGTCGTCGAGTACGACGGTGAGCATCATTTCGCAAGCGCGGAGCAGGTGCGGCACGATCTCGATCGAGCTGAGCGCCTCGTGGATGCCGGCTGGCGAGTGTTGCGTTTCAACCGGATGCACATGTCGGACCCGGTCGGGATTGCGCACAAGGTTCGTCACGTCCTCGCAGTGAGACAGTAGCCCGATCGAGATTGCAGTAGTGGCTGGTTGAGTGGCGAACGTAAGCACCACCACTGCAATCTCGAGGGTGAGTTGAGGGGCGGGACGGGCGGCGGCGGTCGAGGGGCGGGACGGGCGGCGGCCCGCTAGGCCGCAGCCAACGAGTCGCTGTCGAGGATCGTGTAGCTGTAGCCCTGCTCGGCGAGGAAGCGCTGGCGGTTCTGGGCGAAATCCTGGTCCACGGTGTCGCGGGCAACGAGCGTGTAGAAGTTGGCTGGCAGGCCGGACTCCTTGGGGCGCAGCAGGCGGCCGAGGCGCTGGGCCTCCTCCTGGCGTGAGCCGAACGATCCGGAGACCTGGATGGCGACGGTCGCCTCTGGGAGGTCTACCGAGAAGTTGGCGACCTTGGAGACGACCAGCACCGTGATCGAGCCCTCGCGGAAGGCCTGGTACAGGCGCTCGCGTTCGTCGATGGGGGTCGAACCGGTGAGCTTCGGGGCATCCAGGGCTTCGGCGAGCATGTCGATCTGGTCGAGGTACTGGCCGATCACCAGGATGCGCTCACCGGCATGCTTCTCAACGAGCGACCGCACGACCGACAGCTTGGCGGGAGCGGTGGCGGCCAGACGGTAGCGCTCGTCATCGGCGGATGCCGCGTACTCGAGTCGCTCCTGCTGGGGGAGGTCGATGCGCACCTCGAAACAGGATGCCGGCGAGATGAAGCCCTGGGCCTCGATCTCTTTCCACGGGGCATCGAAGCGCTTCGGGCCGATGAGGCTGAAGACGTCGCCTTCGCGGCCGTCTTCGCGCACAAGTGTCGCGGTGAGTCCGAGCCGACGCCTGGCCTGCAGTTCTGCGGTGAGCTTGAACACGGGGGCGGGCAGAAGGTGCACCTCGTCGTAGATGACGAGGCCCCAGTCGAGCGCGTTCAGCAGGGCGAGGTGGGCGTACTCGCCTTTGCGCTTAGCCGTGAGGATCTGGTAGGTCGCGATGGTGACCGGCTTGATCTCTTTGGCCTGGCCGGAATATTCACCGATCTCATCCTCTGTGAGGGAGGTGCGCTTCAGCAGTTCAGCGCGCCACTGGCGAGCGGAGACCGTGTTCGTCACGAGGATGAGTGTCGTGGTCTGCACGCGCGCCATGGCACCAGCGCCGACGAGTGTCTTGCCCGCGCCACAGGGCAGAACGACGACGCCGGACCCACCATCCACGAAGCTCGAGATCGCCTGGTTCTGGTATTCGCGCAGGTGCCAGCTGGTGGTGTCGAGCGAGATCTCGTGCGGGGTGCCGGGTGTGTAACCCGCGAGGTCTTCGGCCGGCCAGCCCAGCTTGATGAGTTCCTGCTTGACCTGCCCGCGCGCCCACGCCTGGATCTCGTAGCGGTCGGGGAGGGCTCCGATTCCGCGCTGGTCTTCTGGCAGGTAAAGGAGAGGTGCGATGCGCTTGGCTCGCACGATTTCGCCGAGCACGGCGGCATCCGTCGATCGCAGGATGAGCGTGCCTGAGTCATCGCGCTCGATCACGAGCCGGCCGTAGCGGCCGACGGTCTCGGCGATATCGATGGACACGGACTGGGGGATCGGGAACTTGGAGTACTTCTCGAGCGTGGCGAGCATGTTCTCGGCGGTGTGGCCGGCGGCGCGGGCGTTCCAGAGGCCGAGTCGCGTGATGCGGTAGGTGTGGATGTGCTCGGGTGCCCGCTCGAGTTCGGCAAAGACTGCGAGGTCGTGGCGGGCGTCATCGGCCTGGGGGTGCGCAACCTCGAGCAGCACAGTGCGGTCACTCTGCACGATGAGCGGGCCGCCAGCCGGAGGTGCGACGGCGACGCTGGACAGGGTCGCGGGGTCGCTATTCACCCCAAGAGTCTAACCGCGCTGGAGTGTGCGGCCGCCCGATGGCAGCAATGCACGTGAGACCTAGGACAGCGCGGGCCCGACGGCCACGATGCTGGTGAGCGGCAGCGTGCGCTCGATCGCCGACTTGCGGTCGCGCCCCCGAAGTCGTCCCCCTGCGACGCTGGTCGGCTCGAGCTGGTAGTCGACCGTGTTGCCGTTCGGCATCTGCACGCTGACGGTGAGGGGCACCCTGCCTTTGATCGCGATGTCGAGCTGGCGCATCAGCCAGGCCTGGCCCGTCTCCGCCTCTGCAGGTTCGCCGCCGAGTCGAAGGCGCTCGATCAGGCTCTCGATGGGGTCGACTGCGCTGGCGGCAGCTGGCCGGGCAGTGCGCTGCCGGCGCAGTGACACGATTTCGCCGCCGGCATCTTCTGCGGCGACCGGGTAGCGGGCGTCGCTCAGCGACCAGAACACGACGTCCAGCGGGAAGCGGCTCGTGAGCCTGTCTGCACCGGTGCGCTGGAGCCCCAGCGCTGACAGGTTCTGGTCGACCATGATCGTGCCGAGCAGCGATGGGTCGGCCGAGCGAAGGTAGCTGCGGGCATCCTCGTCTTCGCTGACGGACCCGGCTCGCACCTGGCCGTAGCGGGTGGATGCTTCGCCAATGAGGTAATCGAGGGGCTGGGGTATTCCGCTCAACGAGATGCCGCGCAAAAACTCGAGCATCGACTCGCGGGTTTCGCCGGCCGCCATCGCGCGGTTGACGCTGGACGTTGACACTCGGTAGCTCGAGGCGAGCGCGCGGCTCTCCACGTCGGCGATGGCGCGCAGCCGGGCATCCACCCTCGGTGTCAGCGGCCCTGGGGCAACCACTGAGAGGTCGTGCTGCAGGTAGACCTGCTCGACCTCGGCCGGCAGCAGCAGCGACATGGCCTCTTCGGCCGCGTCTAGACCATCTGCGAGCAGAAGCGAACCCGGGCTACTGGGAGCCTGGTTCGCCGTGATGCCGAGCAGTTCTGCGTCGCGCGTGTAGACGGTGACGCGTTCGTCCATCCAGTCGCCGCCAGCCGGGTAGAGCCAGTCGATGTAGCCACGCAGCCCAGGGCCCCACAGCGCGTGCGTGCGCTCGCCGAGCAGCGTGCGGATGTCGATGGGCAGTCGTTCATACCAGGCACCGGCGAGCGCCGCCCAGCGGCCCTTCGAGGTGCGCAGCAGCCATTCGCCACCGGCTGCGGTGATCAGCCATGAGCCGTTCTCCCTGGCAAGCAGGCCGGCCCGCTCGGCAACGGCGATGTAGACCGCGACCGACTCGAGGTCGACCGACATGGAGTTCGCAAGGCGTTTGGTGTCCGGCAGCGCGACACCGCCTTTGGCGAGTTCGCGGGCTGGCTCCCGTTCGATCTCGGAGAGCAGCTCGGTGATTGAGGTGATGGCGGCGAAGGCGCGATCTGCCGCGAGGCGGTCGACGAAGCGACCGTCGACCTCGGTCACTGGCTCGAGCGCGGCAGGGGGAGTGGCTGCGGCAAGATCGACGAGACCCGGCAGGCCGAAGGCCGGCCACGAACGCAGCTGCTCGCGCACGCTCTCGTACGCCGCGAAGCGCTGCGACTCTGCCTCGAGCAGCAGCAGGTGCGCGGCCGCGCTCGCCCTGGCGGCGATTGCGGTCAGGGAGGGGGCCTCACCTCCGACGCTTTCGAGGAGCGCCGCGACATCCTGCGCGGTGGGTGGCCCTCCCTCTTCTGTCAGCTGCCCGATGGCCGCAAGCACGCGCAGGGTCTCGCGGTCGAGGCGGGTGAGCATCTGCTGGATGGATGCCCGGTCGAGAAACGCTTCTGCGAGGTCGAAGAAGTCTTTGACTCCGGAAGCGCTGACACTGCGGATGCGGATCGCCGCTGCCAGGTCGGCGTCAGTCATGGCCCTGAGCCGCGTGGCGAGGGAAAGCGTGTTGCTCATGGTCACTCGCTCCCGCTGCTGCCCGGCGCGAGAACCGGGGCTTGCCATGCTACGAGCGTGGCGCCTTCTTGGTGGTGGGCGCATTGATGGCTGCAGCTTCTGCCGCTGCATCACTGCTGCGACGACGTGCGCTCAGGATAACGAGGGTGAGAATCAGGATCATGGCGATCGGCAGCCCGAGCAGTGGGAACACCCCGATGATCGGCCAGACGTGCTTGGCGTTGCTCGACGCCAGGATCAGCACGACTATGAGGTCGAGGATCGAGACGGCGAGGATCGCAACGATCATGTATGCGAGCACACGTTCGTTACGATGAATGGTCGTTGGGGTGTCTTTTGCCACAGTCCCAAGGATAGGGCCACTGGGTGCCCGTAGGCTTACTGCTTACGCACACGGCAAATACGTTCTACCGAAAGAGGTATCGCCATGCCCACCGGCAAGGTTAAGTTCTACGACGAGGAGAAGGGCTTCGGCTTCATCAGTTCTGATGATGGCCAGGAGGTCTTCCTGCACGCTTCAGCTGTGCCCGCCGGAACTGTGGTGAAAGCCGGCATGAAGCTCGAATTCGGCATAGCCGATGGCAAGCGTGGCGCCCAGGCACTGTCGGTGCGCGTGCTCGAGGCACCGCCGAGCCTTGTGAAGCTCAGCCGAAAGCCTGCGGATGACATGGCAGTGATCGTGGAAGACCTGGTCAAGCTGCTCGATGGCGTTGGCTCGAATTTGAAGCGCGGTCGCTACCCTGACGCAAAGCACGGCAAGCAGCTCGCTGCGATGCTGCACAAGGTCGCTGAAGAACTCGATGCCTGAGGCCGTGGCCGTGACGGCGCCGCAGTCTGACTTCGACCTTGGGCGCACAGCGCTGCTCGAAATCACGACGGCTGATGCAATCGGTGCTCCGGCTGGCTCGCTCGACCAGGGCGAGGGCGTCACCACTGTGTACTTCGAGACCAACCTTTCCGGTTACCCCGGCTGGCGCTGGACAGTCAGCATCGCCCACGTCGACGGCCAGCCCGCGAGTGCTCTCGAGACCGAGCTGACGCCCGGCGACGGCGCGCTTCTCTCCCCTGCCTGGGTGCCGTGGGTGGATCGTCTCGCCGAATACACGGCCTCGCAGGAGCCAGGCGACGAAGACGAGTCGGATGACGACGATGACGACGACGACGACCTTGGCAGCGATGTGCTGCACAGCGGCGACGTGGACGGCGTTGACATCGACGACGACGAGTCAGATGACGACGATGAGTCAGACGAAGACGAGTCAGACGAAGACGACGATCGCGACGAAGACGGCCGCTAGCCGAGGCTGAGCGGCGCTAGCGCCGCCGCCGCCGCCAGGAGTACAGCAGGCCGAGCAGGCCGAGCGCCACGCCGACTACGCAGGTCCAGACGAGCCAGCCGTGGCCGGCATCCGTGATCGGGCCGAGAAATACCAGGATCACGACGAGCGCGACGATCCAGAGGCCGATGCCGATGAGCATCGGCTTGCGGTCGTCGGTCTTCACGGGGGCCGGGTCGGGCCGCCGCTCGGAGTCCTTCAGGAACAGTCGCATCGTGAGCTACAGGCTACCGACGACGAACTCTATGGATGCGACGAGCTTGCGCACGTCATCCGGTTCGATGGCCACGAAGGTTGCAACCCTCAGCTGGTTGCGGCCGAGCTTGCGGTATGGCTCGGTGTCGACGATGCCATTGGCGCGCAGGGCCTTCGCGATTGCGGTCGCGTCGATCTTGTCGTCGAAGTCGATGGTGACCACGACCTGCGAGCGGTGGTCGGGGTTTTCGACGAACGGCGTTGCGTAGTCGACGGAGGCCGCCCAGTCGTAGAGCACCGACGAGGATTCGCGAGTGCGGGCATCCGCCCAGGCGAGGCCGCCGTTGTCGTTGATCCAGTCGACCTGGTTTTCGAGCATGAGCAGCGTGGCAAGAGCCGGGGTGTTGAGCGTCTGGCGCAGGCGCGAATTGTCTACCGCGTTCTTCAGGCTGAGGAACTCGGGAATGTAGCGATCGGTCGCCGCAACCTTCTCGACCCGCGCGAGGGCCGCTGGCGAGAAGAGGGCGAACCAGAGGCCGCCGTCTGACGCGAAGTTCTTCTGGGGTGCGAAGTAGTAGACATCGGCCTCGGATGCATCGAAGTCGACGCCGCCCGCAGCGCTGGTCGCATCGATGACGGTGAGCGCGCCCTCGTCGCCGTGCACCCGCCTGACCGGAGCCATGACGCCAGTGGATGTCTCGTTGTGGGGCCACGCGTACACGTCGATGCCGCTCAGCACCTCCACCTCACTGCGCGAGCCACCTGCCGCGTTGATGACGTGCGGTGCCTTCAGGAATGGCGCGCCAGCTGCCTGCGCGAACTTGGAGCCGAACTCGCCGAACGTGAGGTTCTCGCTGCGGCGCTCGATGAGCGAGTGCGCGGCGGAATCCCAGAAGGCGGTGGAGCCGCCGTTGCCGAGAACTACCTCGTAGCCCTCCGGCAGGCTGAACAGAGAGGCGAGCCCTGACTGCACCCGGCCCACGAGATCTTTGACAGGAGCCTGGCGGTGGCTGGTGCCGATGATGTCCCCAGCGGCGGCGACCGCGGCGAGCTGCTCAGGCCTGACCTTCGAGGGCCCGCAGCCGAAACGGCCGTCCGCGGGCAGGAGGTCAGTGGGGATAGTGATTTCAGGCATGGGGACCATCTTAAGGGGAGCCGAACAACGGCCCCGGCCCTCGCTGCGCAGGTTAGGCTTACCTCTGATTCGACAGGGCTCCGGGAGGCGACGATGACCGATCTCATTGACACCACTGAGATGTACCTGCGCACCATCTACGAGCTCGAAGAAGAGAACATTTTTCCGCTGCGCGCGCGCATCAGTGAGCGTCTCGGCCACTCGGGCCCGACGGTCTCCCAGACCATCGCCCGCATGGAGCGTGACGGGCTCGTAGTAGTCGAGGGCGACCGCCATCTGGAACTCACGGTCGATGGCCGTTCGAAGGCCGTTCACGTGATGCGCAAGCACCGCCTGGCCGAACGACTTCTCGCCGACGTGATCGGTCTCGACTGGGCACTCGTGCACGAAGAGGCCTGCCGGTGGGAGCACGTGATGAGCGAGTCGGTGGAGCGTCGCATTATCGAGATGCTCGAGCATCCGACCCAGTCTCCCTATGGCAACCCGATTCCCGGTCTCGACGAACTCGGTGACCATTCGGCTGGCAAGTTCACGGATGGGGTGGTTAATATCGTCACCCTGGTGCTCGGCGCCGTCGGCCCGGTGAAGGGCACCATCCGCCGACTCGGCGAGCCGGTCCAGTACGAAGTCGAGCTGCTCGAACAGCTGCGAACCGCTGGCGTGATGCCCGGTGCGAAAGCCAGTTTCTCCCGCTCGGGCTCCTACGTGCTCGTCGAGGTCGAGGGCCATGATGAGGGCCTTGAACTGCCCAACGAGGTTGCGATTCACGTCTACGTGGGCATCTGACCGACCCGGTTATTTGCACGACACCGTGAACGCGAGGTGACAAATTGGTAACGGTCACGTACTCTTGCCAAGTCCACACCACCCACCACGCGGTAAATGGACCCGAATCGGAACGTCCCTTTGCACCACCTTCCGACTTCGAGACTGAACATAATGAACGAAGGGGATGGCGCGACTAACGAGTGTCGCGGGGACGCAGGAGTCACACTCTTGACCGTACGAGAAACCCGAAGCAGCACCGCTCGCCCGAAGAATCTCTCGCCACTGCGTCGCCGCAGCGGACCTCTCAGCCTCGCAGTCATTGCAATCTCTACTGGCCTTTTCGCTACCCTGGCCATTCCGGCCTACGCGAGCACGCAGGCGCCGGATCTTGCCCAGACCAAGGCATCCGCCAAGCAGCTCGCCTTCGTGCAGGCCAACGCGCAGACGCTCGAGGTCGCCCCGGCGATCGCCATCACCGCTGTGCAGCGCGACAGTTACACGACCACCGCGAAGGTCGAGCAGGTGCGAGTCGCCTCAGCCCGCGCGGTTGCCATCAACCCGGGCATGCCCGGCTTCAGCCTCGACGCGATCGTGGCCGACGGCCTGCAGTACATCGGAACCCCGTACGTCTACGGCGGTTCGTCGCCCGCAGGCTTCGACTGCTCTGGCTTCGTGCTCTTTCTCTACTCCCACGTCGGCATCCACCTCACGCACGATGCCCGTGCGCAGGGCAACGCCGGCACCACGATCTCTGAGGCCGACGCCCTTCCTGGCGACCTCGTCATCTTCAACGGCGGCGCGCACGATGGCATTTACATGGGCAACCACCAGGTGATGGATGCGCCAAAACCGGGCGGCGCAGTGTCGGTTCGCCCGATCTGGACCGACAACGTCTTCTTCGTGCGCATCGGCATCTAGCGGGCACTTCTGCCAACACGCGTCTCTGTTAACAACAGATGAAACGGCGCGCTCGGGCTGGCTGACTGGCGGAATTCTGGGTTAGCCTTGCATTCTTGCAATTCTGGAGTCGTTTTCGGGAGAGCCACTATGTCTGGTGAACGCAGCATCCAAACCACGGATGTTCGCGCGCGCCACTACATACGGCACA
>JAODLU010000350.1 GCA_025464125.1 Microbacteriaceae bacterium
GCAGTTTCTACCTACCGCGACACGGGCCTTCGCCGCGTCTTCCTGCACACGGAAGTCGAACCCGGCCACGAGCACCACGGCCTCGCCACCCAGCTCATCGAATGGGCGTTGAACGATGTGCGGGCGAAGGGCAAGCAGATCGTGCCACTCTGCTCGATGGTGGCGGGCTACCTGGACAAGAATCACGACTTCGACGACATCGTGGACTCCCCCGCAGGCATCGAGTGCTAGGCCTCTCGCGAGAGGCCCAGCCCTGCGCTACCCTTGCGAACTAGCCCTGCGCGGCGCTCGACAGGTGTTGCCACTTCTCCCACTCTGCAATGCGGCTGGCATAGTCAGCCTTCGCCGTGGCGAGCGGTGTCTCGCCGAGGAAGATGCGCAGCGGCGGCTCGTCTGCGTCCACGATTGCGAGAATCACGTCGCTCGTGGCGCTCGGATTGCCGGGGCTGCTGTAGCGTGCAGCACGGCTCGCGGCCGCCGCCGCGTGGGCGTCAGCGTAATCAGGCAATTCCGTGGAGTGCAGGGCAGAGGATCCGCCCCAGTCGGTAGAGAACCCGCCGGGCTCGATGAGAGTGACGTGCACGCCGAATGGGCCAACTTCCGCTGCGAGGGACTGGGAGAACCCCTCGAGTGCCCACTTGGACGCGTTATAGATGCCGATGTTCTGGAAGGCGGTGATCCCGCCGATCGAGGACACCTGCAGCAAGTGCCCGCTGCCCTGCTCGCGAAAGAACGGAAGCGCGGCCTGGGTCACCCACAGGGCGCCGAAGAGGTTTGTCTCGATCTGCGCGCGCGCCTCTTCCTGGGTCAGCTCTTCGATGAAACCGAACTGGCCGTAGCCCGCGTTGTTGACCACCACGTCGAGCCGACCGAAGTGCGCGTGTGCCTCAGCTACTGCCGCAAAGTCCGCGTCGTAATCAGTGACATCGAGCTTGAGCGGCAGCAGCAGGTCGCCGTACTTGTCGACGAGATCGTCGAGCGTTGAGATGTCGCGCGCGGTGGCCGCGACTTTGTCCCCCCGCTCGAGCGCGGCAATCGCCCACTCGCGGCCGAAGCCACGTGAAGCGCCAGTGATGAACCAGACCTTTTCAGCCATGAGAAACCTTTCGATCGTAGGAATTGTTGTGGTTTGTGGAATCAGCCCTGTGCGGCCACTGAGACGTCGTTCCACTTGTCCCACTCGGCAATGCGGCTCTCGTAGTCAGCCTTGATGATGGGCAGCGGGCGGGCGCCGAGCAGCAGTCGCAGCGGCGGGTCGTCAGAGTCGACGACCGCAAGCACGGCAACGCTCGTGGCACTGGGGTCACCGGCCGCCACCGGCGGGTTGGCCCAGCGCTCCTCGGCGATGCCTCGCTGGCGTGCATAGGCAGGCAGTGCTTCGGCGTGCATCGATGACGGGCCAGACCAGTCGGTTCCGAAGGCTCCAGGCTCGATCATCGTGACCTTTACGCCGAACTCTTTCGTCTCGCCGGCTGCGGCCTCCGAGAACGCTTCGACGGCCCACTTCGAGGAGTGGTAGATGCCGAGAAGGGGTCCGGATGCGACGAGCCCACCCATCGAGGTGACCTGCAGCAGGTGGCCGAAGCCCTGCTCGCGAAACACGGTGATCGCGGCCTGGGTTACCCAGAGAACGCCGAAGACGTTGACCTCGAACTGGTAACGCGCATCCTTCTCGCTCAACTCCTCGATGAAGCCGAACTGGCCGTAGCCTGCGTTGTTCACCACTACGTCGAGGCGACCGAAGTGCTGCTTCGCCTGCGCGACTGCCGCAATATCTGCTTCGCGGTCTGTCACGTCGAGGTGGATGGGCAGCACTGCGTCGCCGTACTTTTGCACCAGGTCGGTGAGGGTGTCGAGGTCACGAGCGGTGGCCGCCACCTTGTCTCCCCTGTCGAGAGCGGCTACAGCCCACTCGCGCCCGAACCCGCGCGATGCGCCAGTGATGAACCAGATCTTGCCAGCCATATGCCACTCCAATGTGTCGATGATCCTGTGTCGATGAATCTCTGTGATTCGTGCAGCTGGGTGCGCGTTGTGCGGTCGGCCAGGGTTATTGCCCCTGCGCTGCAACGGCGAGGTCGTTCCATTCTTCCCACTCGGCTATGCGTTCTGCATATTCCCGTTTGACCAGGCGCAGGGGTGCACTTCCGAAGAAGACGCGAAGGGGCGGATGCTCGGCGTCGACTATCGCCATGACCGCCGCCGCCGTGGCTGCCGGGTCGCCACCTTTGGCAAGTGTCTGCTTGCGCACGACGGACTGCTCGGCTCGAATCTCGTCGTATGCGCCCAGTCGCTCGGACCTCAGCGCGGATGCGCCTGACCACTCGGTGTCGAATCCTCCTGGCTCGATCAGGGTGACGGCGATGCCGAACCGGGCGACCTCGACCGAGAGCGCCTGCGAGAGGCCTTCGAGTGCCCACTTCGATGCGTGGTACATGCCGAGCCCCGGATAGGTTGCGACGATGCCGCCGAGGGACGAGACCTGCAGGATGTGCCCGCTGCCCTGCTCGCGCAGCAGCGGCAGCGCGGCCTGGGTCACCCAGAGCGCTCCGAAGACGTTGGTGTCGAACTGTTCACGGGCCTCCGCCTCGGTCAACTCCTCGATGAAGCCGAAGTGGCCATAGCCAGCGTTGTTCACCACCACGTCGAGGCGGCCGAAGTGCTTGTGTGCCGCCGCCACAGCTTCGAAGGCGGCTGCGCGGTCGTTGACGTCCAGCTGCAGCGCCAGCACCGCATCCCCGAATCGTGCGGAGAGGTCGGCGATGCTTTCGACGGTGCGAGCTGTTGCCGCCACCCGGTCGCCACGCTCGAGCGCCGCAGTTGCCCACTCCCGACCAAAGCCACGGGACGAACCCGTGATGAACCAGACCTTGCCGGTCACTGGTTCGCCAGCTTCGGAGTTACCAGTTTCGGGGTTGCCAGACACGTGGACCTTTCGACGACGGTGGGAACTGCCGCTGTCGAGCTTATGGGCTCGGGGCCGGTCACCCTTCCTTGAGCACGGCGAGGATGTTGCCGGCCGGGTCCCTAAACCACGCAATGTCCGGCCCATTGCCGCGCATCACGCCCTTCTCATCCACCGGCATCCCACCGCCGTTGTAGATGCGGGTGTCGACTCCGCG
This sequence comes from Microbacteriaceae bacterium, assembly GCA_025464125.1. GTDB lineage: Bacteria > Actinomycetota > Actinomycetes > Actinomycetales > Microbacteriaceae > Lacisediminihabitans. The sequence continues at coordinate 3,123 of JAODLU010000350.1, forward strand.
GGAGTTCAGGTCATCCACTGCTGCGTCGATATCGGACACGGGAAAGTCCATGATCGTGAAGGAGGCAGGCGTGTGGTCTGGCTTCGGGTAGCAGAGCACGATGCCGCCGCTTGCGAAGTGGATGCGAAAGAATCCGTTGCCCGCGTCCTCGACCTCTAGCCCGAGGGTCTCGCCGTAGAACTTCTTCGCAGCTGTCGGGTCGTCTACAGAGAATCCGCTGAATGCACCATCTGTTGTGAACATGAGCGGCACGATACTCGCTTGCTCTCGCACGCGGCGCCCTTTCGGCACCCGCGGCTTGGCACGCGCCGCCCTTTCGGCTGTGCGCCGGTGCCGCGGTACCGGCGCGTAGCCGAAATCACGGCGCGTGCGGCGCGTGCCCGGGCGCCACGCGGTCAGGAGCTAATCGAGGTAGCCGGTAACCATGAGTTCGCGGATGCCCGGCAGCAGCTCGGCCAGCAACTCGGCCTCGTCCACCTCGAGAAGTTGCGCGATGGCCGCCGCGATCGCGCGCACACTGAGTTCCCCGTCGCAGGCGCCAACCAGGGCGGCGAGGCCCGTGTCGAGCGGGAACGATCGCTGGAAGCCGCCGCCCTGGCGCAGGGTCATCACTGCAGGGTCTTCATCGCCAGGCCAGTAATGGCGCTCGACAGTGACATCGGACGCCACCGTCAGGTGCTCGCGGCCGAGCGCGTCGTCGTCGAGGGAAGCCTGGCGGTCGTGCGCCTGCAGGGTGCGCTGCACGTGCTCGCCGAGTCCTGTCGCAACCGCGCCTTCGAGCCGTTCGATGCGGCGGAGGGTCGGTGCCCCCGCAGCACGGCGCAGGGTGAGGTAGCCGAAGCCGACGGCGGTGACGCCTCGCGCGGCGAAGTCGTCGAGCCATGCTGATTCGAGGCTGTCGAAGCGTGCGCCCTGCCTCGTGCCGCCATCCCTGATCCAGGTCTCCGCGTAGAGCGCGGCATCCTGCTGCTCGCGCTCGATGACCCAGGCGTCGAGACCTGTGCCATCGAGCCAGCCGGCTACCCTGTCGAGACCGTCCTGGCCCGCCCGATACTCCCAGTTGCCGAGCAGCTGGGCCACGCCGCCAGCCGCGAGGTGCTCGCCGACCGAGGCGATGAAGGTGCTGACGATCGCATCGCCGACCATGCCGCCGTCACGGTACTCGTACTCCGGAACGCCCTCGACCCGCGGGGTGATCACGAACGGTGGGTTGGAGACGATGTGATCGAAACGCTCCCCGGCCACTGGCTGGAACATGCTGCCGAGGCGGAACTCGATGTTCGTCACGCCGTTGAGCTCGGCGTTGAACCGCGCGAGCTCGAGCGCCCGCTCGGAGATGTCTGTCGCGATGACCCGCGTCGCGT
>JAODLU010000352.1 GCA_025464125.1 Microbacteriaceae bacterium
GACGAACGCGAGCCCGGCGAAAATCGGTAACGCGAACGGCACCCCGGCAAGAGCCAGTACGACTCCGACGAGCGTGATCACGAAGCCGACGCCCTGTGCGAAGGTCGGCGGCGTCGGGTCTTCGAGGTGCGACGGAGCCGCGAGTCGTGGGCGCACGACAGCGGCGAACAGGCGCCCGTATGGATGGCGACGCACACCGGCGAAAGCACCCCAGGCGAAGACCAGCGTGATTGCCACGAACAGAATGAACGCAGGCCGGGTTGCGCGTTCACCAACAGTCGACGGGGTGGTTCCCAACAACGACAGGGCGATGACGACAAGCAGGAGCACTGCAGTGATGGCGGCTCCGAAACGCGGGCCGCGCGGGTCGATTCCAGCGGACCCCGGTTTCGCAACGAGACCTTCCTTCGACGCGGGAACAGCCTTCTTCGAGGCGGGAGTTGCGGGTGCGCTGGTCACGGGATTCCTTAGGCTGCGATGGTGCGTGCGGTGCCGAGGATGCGATCGAGCTCGGCGATGATCTCGGCTGGCCGCGGTGTGCCGCCGATGCGGGCGCGCACGACACCTCTCGCGTCGAGGATGAACGTGGTGGGGGACTGCAGCAGGTGGAAGCGATTGGCCACATCGGCCCGCGTGGTGACATCGAAGTCGACGTGGCTGACGCCAGTGCGCTCTTTGGCGATCGTTGCGAGCAGCGCACGTGTTGCGTGGCACGGCGCGCAGACCTCGGTCGAGAACTGCAGGAGCGTGGCTCCGGCTCCGGCACGGGCATCCGGATCGAGGTCTGCGATGTCGACAACCGACTGGTCGTTCTGGCTTCGGCGCACCCGACCGGTCGTGGTGCGCCAGGCTATGCCGACGATGGTGGACACGCCGACCAGGCCAACGAGGATGCCGAGCACCGCGAGTGGGGTCATGGTTGGCAACGTTAACCGCCAGACAGGTCGGGCGACCGGATGTGACGAAGGATTACACCGGCGGCGGCGGAGTGGCGGGCAGGGTTTGGCAGGGGCCTTCGCTATCGTGAGGGCCGTGCCCGATGAGACTGACGCAAAAGTTATCCAGTTCCGTTCCGACATCACCGTCCAGCTGGTGCGGTCGAGTGCGAGCGATTCCGACGTGCTCTTTGCCGCACGGGTCTCGACCCAGGGGGAGCAGACCCTCGAATCCGCGCAGGCATCTGACGCCGCGCGGTCTCCCGAGGGTGGCGAGGCAGAAGACAAGCGCGCGCGGGGCCTGATCAATTACCTCATGCGCGATCGCCACGGGTCGCCTTTCGAACACAATTCGATGACCTTCTACGTTCAGGCGCCGATCTTCGTGTTCCGCGAATTCATGCGGCACCGCATCGCCTCCTACAACGAGGAGTCCGGCCGATACCGCGAGCTGAACCCCCTGTTCTACGTTCCGGCATCCGATCGCAACCTGCTGCAGGTTGGCAAGCCGGGCGCATACTCCTTCGAGCCGGGAACCGCAGAGCAGGTGCAGCTCGTGCAGCAGGAGACGCGCCGATCGTCGACGGACGCGTTCGAGTCATACCAGCGGATGCTCGACGCAGGTGTTGCGCGCGAGGTCGCCCGCATCGTGCTTCCCCTGAACATCTACTCGTCGATGTACGTGACGCTGAACGCTCGCTCGCTCATGAACTTCCTGTCCCTGCGCACCAAGCGTGAGGGATCACAGTTCCCCTCATTCCCCCAGCGTGAGATCGAGATGGCGGCCGAGCAGATGGAGACGTTCTTCGAGGGCCTCATGCCCCTGACCTACGCGGCGTTCAACGGCAACGGGCGCGTCGCGCCGTGATCGCGAGCGAGGCCCCCCGGCGTTCACGCGATACCCTGTAATCCGTGTCTACTCCCGCCAATCCGTTCGGCCAGGTGCTCGTTGCCCTGGTCACCCCGTTCACGCCTGAGGGCGAAGTGGACTGGGTCGGGGTCGAGAAGCACATCGACGACGTGATCTCGAGCGGTGCAGACGGCATCGTCGTAACCGGCACTACCGGCGAGACCAGTACCCTGACCGACCCGGAGAAGATCCGCCTGGTCGAGGTCGGCAAATCTGTGGCCAATGGCCGGGCGAAGATCATCACCGGCGGTGGTTCGAACGAGACCGCCCACGCCATCGAGCTCTACAAGCACAGCGAGAAGGCCGGCGCCGACGGCGTCATGATCGTCACGCCCTATTACAACAAGCCCACCCAGGCAGGCGTGCTCACCCACTTTCGCATGATCGCTGACGCGACAGACCTGCCGGTGATCCTCTACGACATCCCCGGTCGCACCGGCATCCCGATCAAGTACGAGACGATCCTGCGTGCGGCGCAGCATCCGAACATCATCGCGGTCAAAGACGCGAAGGGTGACTTCGCCGAGGTGAGCCGCGTGCTCAACCAAACCGACCTTCTCTACTTTTCCGGCGACGACGTCAACGTGCTGCCGCACCTCAGCATCGGCGCGACAGGACTTATCGGGGTGACAGCAAACATTGCTGCAGCGCCGTACCGGGTCATAGTCGACGCCGTCAACGCTGGCGATCTCGCGGCTGCGACAGCTGCGCACAAGCAACTCGAACCACTCGTACGGGCTGTCATGACCCACGTTCCCGGCACTGTCGCGGCCAAATACATCCTGCACGGGCTCGGGCGCATCGCGAGCCCGCGAGTGCGGCTCCCTCTCGTCGGGCCCGAAGACTTCGAGGCGGCCATGATCGAAGACGAGCTCGCGCTGGTCGGCGAGATCCCCGGCGTCGATCTCAGCAACTTCCGACCTGACCGCAACGCCGCAGCTGGCGGCGCGCTGCCCAAGGTCGCTGGCACTACCCGCTAGTCCCACACACTTGAACAGGGGGCTAAAGGCCCCACAGAACGGCCCGACAGGGCTGCATGAGCACTGGATGCTATGAACTCTCCCGTCTACGAACCCCGCGCGCTGCGCCCCGGCACCCTCCGCGTTATCCCGATCGGTGGTCTCGGTGAGATCGGCCGCAATATGACCTCATACGAGATCGACGGCAAGATTCTCATCGTCGACTGCGGTGTGCTCTTCCCTGAAGAGAATCAGCCTGGAGTCGACCTGATCCTGCCGGACTTCGCGCCGATCAAGGATCGCCTCGACGACATATTAGGAATAGTTCTCACACACGGCCATGAGGACCACATCGGGGCGGTGCCATACCTGCTGCGTCTCCGCCAGGACATCCCGCTGATCGGATCGAACCTGACGCTCGCCCTCATCGAGGCGAAGCTCAAGGAACACCGCATCAAGCCATACACACTCACGGTCACCGAGGGCCAGACTGAGCATTTCGGACCATTCGAACTCGAGTTCATCGCGGTCAACCACTCGATCCCCGATGCCCTTGCCGTTGCCATCAAGACAGCAGCCGGCGTCGTGCTCCACACCGGCGACTTCAAGATGGACCAGTTGCCACTCGACGACCGCATCACCGATCTCCGCGCCTTCGCACGGCTCGGCGAGATCGGCGTCGACTTCTTCCTCCCCGACTCGACCAACGCCGATGTTCCCGGTTTCACCGCTCCGGAACGCGACATCGGCCCCGTTCTCGAAGCCGTCATCTCGAAGGCTCCGCGCCGGGTCATCGTGGCGAGCTTCTCGAGCCATGTCCACCGTGTACAGCAGGTCTTGGATGCGGCGGACGCCAACGGACGCCGCGTCGCCTTCATGGGGCGTTCGATGGTCCGGAATATGACGATCGCCGCGGATCTCGGTTACCTCAAAGTGCCGAACGGCGTGTTGATCGACGCCAAGAAGGCGGCAGACCTGCCGGACGACAAGGTCGTCTACATGAGCACCGGGTCCCAGGGTGAGCCGATGGCCGTCCTGGCGAGGATGGCGAATCGCGAGCACCAGATCGAGGTCGGCAAGGGTGACACGGTCATCCTCGCGTCGAGCCTGATCCCCGGCAACGAGAACGCCGTCTACCGGGTGATCAACGGCCTCACCAAGCTCGGTGCGAACGTCGTGCACAAGGGGAACGCGAAGGTGCACGTCTCCGGCCACGCCGCAGCCGGTGAGCTGCTCTACTGCTACAACATCCTCAAGCCGAAGAACGTGCTCCCCGTGCACGGCGAATACCGCCACCTCGTGGCCAACGCCGTGCTCGCCATGGACACCGGCGTGCCGGAGGAGAACACGATCATCGCCGAGGACGGCACCGTAATCGACCTCCGCGACGGCGTCGCCCGGGTGGTCGGCCAGCTCGACCTCGGCTACGTCTACGTCGACGGTTCCAGCGTCGGGGAGATCACCGACGCCGACCTCAAGGACCGCCG
>JAODLU010000374.1 GCA_025464125.1 Microbacteriaceae bacterium
TGGATGCGACCATCCACCTCAGTGCTCACCGCGTCCTCGGGGATGTAGTCAGCGACGAGGGGCATCGCGGCAGGCGCTACTGCGATATCGACCACGAGGTCGTCGGCAGACCCCTGGAACAGGGTCTCGGGCAAAAGCACGTCTTTGGCCTGGAAACTGATTTGCTGCGCCGTGACAGTGGGATTGCCAATGCGATCGATGCGGAAGGTGCGAACGGCCTCACGGAGGTGGTCCCACGCACGCAGGTACCAGTCTGCGTCGACAGATTCGACCCGCAGTGGATCAACCCTGCGCCTGTCGTGCTCGCCCCTGGCGTTCAGGTAGTCGAACTCCAACTGCCGGCCGGCTGACACGGAATCCCGCACGATCGCGAGCGTGGCATCCGTGTCAGAGTCCTCCACCGCCACCTGGCTGGGAAGAGCCGATGCACCACGGGACAGTTTGGTCGTGAGTGAGGCGATGGCGCCACGATCTGCATTCTCCGGAAGAGCGGAGAGGTACTGGAGCCCGGCGATGAGGGCTGCAGCCTCTCGGCCCGAGAATCTTGGCGCATCGTCGATCGCCACGAGGTTCGTGAGCACCACCTGGTCGTTCAGCTCGAAGTCGTCCCACGCGAGGTCGAAGAGGTCGCCGTGCTGGTATTGCCCGGTCTCGCCGGGGATACCGGACACCGAAATCAGGGCGACCGCATCTCGAATCTGCTCGGTCGGCACCCCGAAATGGCGCGCGATCTCCTGGACGCTGATGCGTTCGTGCTCGATGAGAAATGGCACTAGAGAAAGCAGGAACGCCAGTTTGTCCTGCGCCTGCAGCGGCGCCCTGCGCTCAGCCACGGTGGGCCTCGGCGGTCGCGAGCAGTCGGTCGCGCACGGCAGTACGAAGTGAAGGTGGCGAGAGCACGAGCACCTCGGGTCCATAGCCCGCCAACTCGTCAGCGAGAATGTTCGCGTCGGAATAGTGCAGCAGGAGTGAGCCTGAGTCGAGCACCTCGGTGCCCCTGCGTTTGCCGAGTCGCGCGGCGGCATCCGACTGCGGTTCGACCTCGATCTCCGCAGTATTCGCCTTCCAGACAGCTTCGAGTTCGGCGAGGGCCACCGCGGTCTGGTCGCCGCTTGGCGCTGCAACTGTCGCTCCCGTTTGGGCGATCTGGCTGACAATCCGTCGCAGCAGGAAAGTCTTGTTTTCGCCGGAAGCCGTCTCGCGGGCATGCAGGTGCCAGCGACCCTGGTGCTGCACGAGAGCGAGCGGCTCAACAGTTCGCACGCGCGACTCCGCCTCGCCGGGCTTCAGGTAAGCGAACCGCACAACCGCATTGCGTTCGAGAGCTGTTCGCAGCGGCTCGAATGCGGCATCCCTTACCCGGGATCTCGGCGCGTAGCCGAGAACCGGTTCGTCGGAAACGATTCCCAGCCCCTTGAGCTTTAGCATGGCCCGACGTGACTCCGCTGAGAGGGAGCCCTCGCGCCAGACCATGGCGGCGCGGTTCAGGAGCGTCGTCTCTTCGGCAGAGAAACTGATGTCGGCCGGCAGCTCGTACGCTCCGCGCGGGATCCGGTAGCGAAGATTCTGGTTGTTGCCGGACTGGCTCGGGTCATCAATCGTTTCGAGGGGCACACCAAGTTCGCGAATGTCGTCTTTGTCACGCTCGAACTGGCGTTCCAGGTTGGCGTTGTCTCCGGATGGCGCATAGCGCTGGCGATAACCTTGCACGGTCGACAGGATCTCGTTCTTCGTCAAACCGGTCTCGGTGGCGAGCAGGGCGAGGACAAGGCTGAAGAGTCTCTCTTCGACCGGTACTTTGGCGCTGGCTGCTGACACGAGACGTTCCTGATCGACGGGAGACACTCGGCCTGTGTCCGTGTACGGATGCTGTGGGTGGTGCTACTTGGCTACGCCCAGAATATCGACAACGTAGACAGCATCGCCATCGGTGGGCGGCGCGGCAAGACTGGAACCGTCGGGAAGCGCCGAATCCGCGGGCGGAATGATGACGAGCACCTGTGATCCGACGCGCTGGCCCGTCAGCGCTTTGGTGAGGCCTGTCGAGAGTTGCGTGTCGTTCACCAGCCAGATCGAGGCGTCTTTTGTCTTCCAGTTCGAATCGAACACCTTCGGGGTGGTCCAGCTGATTCCGGTGAACTTGACTACTGCGTAGTGATCTTTTGCGACCTTGGCACCGCTGCCAGCCTTGAGCAGGTCGACAGTGAGCTTTTTGGGTGCTGCACGGTGCGGCACCGTGATGCCTGGCGTGCCGTTCTGTGTCGTGACCACTGCTGGCAGGTTGGGCTGCGGAACCTGGTCCGCGCCGTCGGCCTTCGCTTTGAAGGCGCTTTTGATGTCGATGACGTAGATGAAGGCGTCGTCTTTAGCGATACCGTTTGCGGCGTCTGCCGTGCCGTTATGGCTGTCTTTCGGCGATCCGATTATCACTACACGTGAGCCAACCTGGGCGCACTCGAGGCCCTTGCTAACTGCCGGCAGGCTTGGATCGCCAAGTGTGACGAGGCTGCCGCCCACTTTCGCGTAGTCGGTGACCTGGAGTTCATCACCGGATGTTGCGTTGAGCAGCGTCACGTCGACCACGACTGGCTGGCCTGCCTGCAGCGCTGCACCCTTGCCGTCGATGACCACTGAGCGCTGCGATGTCGTCGTGTGGAGCGGGGTTGGGAAGGTGATCTTCGGAGCCTTGCCGAAGGCTCCCTTCGAGGTGACCACCGACGATGCGTCACCGGAGCTGAGCCCTGGCGTGCACCCTGCGACAGTGTCACTGCCCGCGCACGCCGTTAGGCCGCCGAGCAGGCCAATGGCAAGGATGATCGCTGTGGTCTTACGCACGAATTCTCATTTCGATAAAGCTCTCGGACTCGCTAATTCTAGGGTCACGCTGGTGGCGAATCCTGCGAGCCGGCGGTCGAGTGGTCGGCGGCCGCGCGAGCCTGCCTGGCGGTCTTGCGAAGGCGTTTGTCTGTGGCGCTCCGCTCCCCCAGCGCGCCAGGGGTCCAGGCTTCGACGTCCTCGTCGCTGTAGTCCGACTTCGACAGCCGGCGCTTCAGCTGGGGAAGAATCGTGCCAGGGGCGAGACGACGCGCTGTCAGCAGGAATCCGGTGTGCGCAACCATGCGGTGATCAGGCCTCACCGCGAGACCTTCAACGTGCCAGCCGCGCACCATCGTCTCTGACGAGTCAGGTTCGGTGAACAGGCCGGTGCCGCGGATTGCTTCAGCGACACGCGAAAGCTGCGTCACTGTGGCTATGTAGCACAGCAGCACTCCGCCTGGCGTAAGTGCATCCGCTACAACCTCCAGGCATTCCCACGGTGCGAGCATGTCGAGCACGACACGGTCGACAGACGCTGCTTCGACGGAGCCCGGCAGCGACTCGACGAGATCGCCAACTGTCACGGTCCAGTTCGACGGCTCTGCGCCGAGAAATGTTTCGACGTTGGCGTGCGCCACATCCGCGAATTCAGGTCGGCGCTCAAAAGAGTGCAGCGATCCGTTTGGCCCGATTCCGCGCAGCAGCCAGATGCTGAGCGCGCCGGAACCCACCCCTGCCTCGACAACCGTGGCGCCCGGGAAGATGTCGGCGATGCCCAGGATCTGGGCAGCATCCTTCGGGTAGATGATGGCGGCGCCCCGCGGCATCGACATGACGAAATCGGAGAGGAGGGGACGGAGGGCGAGGTACTCGTCACCGTTGCTTGCGGTCACCACCGAGGCATCCGGAAGACCGAGAAGTGCGTCGTGTTCGACCATTCCGCGATGAGTGTGGAAGATTTGCCCAGCCTCGAGGGTGATCGTGTTCAGGCGTCCCTTCGGTCCGGTCAGTTGTACACGGTCACCCGCGCGAAAAGGGCCGCTCTGGCGGCGCTCGGCACTCACGAGACGGCCGCCCGGTTCGCAGTGAACAGCTCGACTATGTCGTCGAGCCCCCTGCCCTCGAGGGTTGGCCAGATCGTGTAGCCGAGACCCTCTTTCAACTCGCTGTGCAGCGGCACACCGACTGCGACCGCCCCTGACGCAACGGCGGAAGCGAGACCGGCATTCGAGTCCTCGATGGCTACGCAGTCTTCCGCTGACACTCCGAGCAGGGATGCCCCGCGCAGGTACGGGTCGGGATGGGGCTTGGCGTGCCCGGGGTCATCACCGGCGATGACGAAATCGAACCCGGTGAAGGGCACGCTCGCAGCTATGTGTTCGGCCATTCGACGGATGGACATGGTGACGAGCGCGGTGGGGATGCCCGCATCGCGGATCTGCTTGAGAAGTCCCTGGGCGCCTGGCCGGAACGGCAGGTGTTCGCGAACGCGGTCCAGCACGCGGTCTGTGAGCAAATCGACGATCGCGTCTTCGCTCATCGTGACGCCCCTTCCCTGCAAAACTCTCGCTGAGTTCCACAGGCCGCTGCCGACGAGCGTGAGGCCGTCTTCGTGGGTCCAGGTGCCACCGAATGAGTGAACCAGTGCTGCCTGCTCAGCGAGCCAGTACGGTTCGGTGTCGACGAG
>JAODLU010000024.1 GCA_025464125.1 Microbacteriaceae bacterium
GAGGGCCGCGTACTCGGGGTGCTCGGCCCGAACGGTGCAGGCAAGACGACCGCGGTGCGAATCCTCGCAACCCTGATGCGACCGGACAGCGGCACAGCAATGGTCGCAGGATTCGATGTGGTGCACCAGGCGAAGGATGTGCGGAGGGCCATCGGTCTCACCGGCCAGTACGCCAGCGTCGACGAAGATCTCACCGGTATCGAAAACCTCGTGATGATCGGCCAGCTCCTCGGACTCTCGGCGAGACAGGCACGAGTTCGTGCAGACGAGCTTCTCGCCGAGTTCGACCTGACAGAGTCTGGCAAACGTCTTGCAAAGACGTACTCCGGTGGCATGCGTCGCCGACTCGACCTCTCGGCTTCCCTCATCGGTCGCCCGAGCGTGGTCTTCATGGACGAGCCGACAACTGGGCTCGACCCGGCAAAGCGGGACGACGTGTGGGGGATGGTGCGGGCGCTCGTACAGCAGGGCACCACTGTGCTTCTGACCACGCAGTACCTGGAGGAGGCTGATGCGCTGGCGAACGAGATCACAGTCATCGACCACGGGCTGGTGATCGCGCACGATACCCCACAGGGGCTGAAGCGGCAGGTCGGCGGCCAGACCCTCGAGGTGCGACCATCGTCAGTCGATGACCTTGATGCCATCCGCGCACTGCTCATCACAGTGGGCACGAGGGAACCCGAGCAGCCAGCGCCAGACCTGCTCTCGGTGCCGGTCGCCGACGACTCGGCGATGACCACAGTGGTCGCGGCCCTCGCGGCACAGAAGATCGCGGTTTCTGAACTGTCATTGCGACTGCCGAGCCTCGACGAAGTCTTCTACTCCCTGACCGGGCAGACGACCAAGGAAGAAGAGGCCGCCTGATGATTCACGACACTCTCATTCTCGCGAAGAGAACAGTCACGAAGATGTTCCGCAATCCTGAGCAGTTCATCGACGTCTCGGTGCAGCCCATCATCATGACTGTTCTCTTCGTCTACATCTTCGGTGGCGCAGTCGCTGGAAATACCGCGACGTACCTGCCATTCGTGCTTCCCGGCATCATCGTGCAAACGATCATGTTCACCTCGCTCACCATCGGCGTCAACCTGAACACCGACATTCAGAAAGGCGTGTTCGACAGGTTCCGCTCCCTGCCCATCGCGCGCTCGGCTCCTCTGTTCGGTGCAGTCTCCGGCGACATAGTGCGCCATGCGATCGCCATCGGCGTGACCCTGGGATTCGGCGCGGTCATCGGCTTCAGGTTCCATACCGAGTGGTACCAGGTACTGCTGGCCATCGTGCTGATGATCGTATTCGCGCTGAGCCTTTGCTGGATTTCGGTGCTGATCGGCATGCTCGCCCGCAGCTCAGGCGCGGTGCAGGGACTGTCGTTCCTCATCGTGTTCCCTCTCACGTTCGGTTCATCGACGTTCGTGCCTGCCTCAACACTGCCGGGCTGGCTGCAGGGCTGGGTAGCGATAAACCCGGTCACCCACGTGATCGAGGCGATGAGGGGCCTGCTCTCCGGGCCATCGTTCATGGCTGCCGGCTCGACTCTCGGCGGCGAGCTGCTCTGGGTGCTCGTGGCCTGCGTTGTGCTGTTCGCCGTGTTCTTCCCGCTGGCGAACTGGGCGTACCGCCGCAAGATCTAGCGGGGAGGCAGCAACTGCCGCAGTGACTCAACGGCTGCTGAACGGGTCGGCACTTCTGTGCCGGCCCGTTCTATGCCGGCCTGCGCCGCGGCGGCTTCGATAGCTGCAACCTGCGGGGACGTCGTGTCGTGTGCGCCGAGAATGGCCGTCGACAGTTCTACTGCTCGCAATGCCTCGTGAAGGTCTCCCCTGCTGAGAGCCAGCGAACCGATGCTCAGCGCCACCATTCCGATCACCGGATGATCGTGGGAGATCAGCGCGGCGTCCACCGCCCTTCGGAGATGGTTCTCGGCGCCTGCATCGTCACCGTCGAGCAATGCGAATGAGGCTTTGGCTGATTCCGCCCACGCGTGCATCTGAATGGGCATGCCGGGCCACGCCTCAACCAGCTCGTCGTACCGTGCGAGGTGCGCACGGCCGGCAACGATGTCGCCGGTGAAGGCGTCGAATGTCATGGCAGTCACCTGCACCTGCAGCAGGGTCCTGGCGTTGCCAGCGTCCTCAGCCTCCGCCAGCAGCTCGGTCACCCGCGTCCGGGCATCATCGATGCGACCCTGGCGCATGAGGATCGAGATCGCCAGGCTCTGCTGCTGCGCGAGATCCCAGCTCGAGGTGATCTTCCGCATATTCGCCGTCGAATCCTCCGTGCAGCGGAACGCTTCGTCCAGCCTCCCGGCGAGGACCAGCCACTCGGCCCGAAGCTGCTGCGCGAGCGCGAGGCCCCAGAGATCGCCGATCTTCTCGAAGTGCTCGAGCGCAAGCTCCGACTCCGCTCCGAGCTGCTCCACGTCTCCGCGGTTCTGCGCCATGACCGCCGCGACCGCGTGCAGCACGGCTGTGGGCCACGGATCAAGACCGAGTTTCTCGCCGCTCGGAGCATTCGCCCGCAGCATCCAGCCCGCGCCGGCCCCTGCCTCTGCGAATGCCTGGAGAAGCACGGGAAGCACCTGCAGCAGTTCGTTTCCGCCGGGACCGACAGCCAGTTCCCTCGCTGAAGAGAGCGATTGCATGGGGTTCGACAGGATGTCTTCGGCACCGAACCACATCTCTGAACCGTTCGCGAATGCCTCGGCGATGGGCGCCAGCAGCGCGATGACGCGCGCCTCCTCCGTGTCGACTGAGGCCGCCATCGGAGCAACCGCGATGAACCAGGTGCGAGCGTCATCTGAGCGGTCCCGTATCGTCCAGTACCAGGCACAGGCCGTCGCCAGCCGGATCGCCTGCTCGGCCATCCCCGTCTGGGTTGCATACCGCAGGGCAGCCGCGATGTTGTCGTCCTCCGCGTCGAACCAGGTGATCGCCTCGTGGATGTGCGGCCCGCGGAGGAGGCCGTCGAGGTCACTCGCCCTTGCCGCCAGGTAGTTCACCTGCGCTTCCCGCGCGGCCGCGGCATCCCCGGTCTCGGCCAGCTTCTCGATGCCGTACTCGCGAATGGTCTCGAGTGCCCTGTACCTGCCGCGGCTGCGCTGCAGCAGCGACCTGTCGACAAGCGAATCGAAGACGGATGCCCCTGGCAACCCCATCGCGGCGGCAACGAGCTTCGCGTCTCCGGCTGACACTCCCGCCGGGAATACGGCAAGGTGCGCAAGCGCCGTGCGCTCGTGCCCGGAGAGCATGCTCCAGCTCCAGTCGATCATCGCCCGCAGTGTCTGGTGGCGCGGCAGGGCGGCACGGAAGCCGCCGGTGAGCAGGGTGAATCGATCGTCCAGCCCGTCGAGCACCTCGTCCGGGCTCATCGTTCGCAGTTTCGCAGCGGCGAGCTCCAGCGCAAGCGGCAGGCCGTCGAGCCTTGCGCAGATGCGGGCTGCAACACGAAGGCCAGCGGCGTCGAGCTCGGTGCCGGTTGCTGCGAGCGCACGCTGCCGGAACAGCTCAACTGCGGCAAAAGCCAGCGGGTCGACATTGTCGGCAAGGTCGGCCTCTGTCGGGTGCGCAAGCGGCCCCATCGTCACGAAAGCCTCGCCGGGGATCGACAGCGGCTCACGACTGGTCGCGAGAATCCGCAACTGCGGCAGGGCGCCGAGAAGATCCTGGGCGAGCGCGGCAGCCTCGGCGATCACGTGCTCACAGTTGTCGAGCACGAGCAGCACCTGGCGGGCGGCGAGGGCCTCGAGGACACGTTCCCGGCTGCCGACCACCTCTGCCGCGGCATCCACTGTTCGTAGTTCGCGACCCGTTGCGGCGAGCACCGCTGCATAGAGTTCCTGCGGGCCGACCGGCGCAAACTCTACGAGCACTGCGGCCCGCACGATCGATGCGGCTTCAACGGCCAGGCGCGTCTTGCCAGCACCACCGGTGCCGATGACCGTAACAAGGCGGCTCATCGCCAGCTGGTCGCGCACGGACTCGAGCTCGTGCTCGCGACCCACAAGGCCTGTGAGGGGCGCAGGAATTGTCGATGATGCAACCGATGCCGCCATGCCGCCCAAGTCGATTGCCGTGGCACGATCCCTGTGCATGTCACGCTCGAACCAGTCGAACGCTTCGGAAGGAACCCATGGTTCGCCTGCCCAGAGAGCGAGTGCCTGCGACGCCAGGCCTCTGGCCGCTCCGGCTTCAGCAGCGCCGGCAACCGCAACCAGGTCTGCGAAGGCCAGGGCGTCGACATCTGCACGGGCCACCGCAAGGCGATAGCCGCCAGCAGTCGACTCGATCAGGCCTGACGGCAGCTGCAACCGGAGGCGCGAAACTATGGACTGGAGGGCTGCGCGCTCGTTCTCCGGCGCATCCATGCCCCAGACATCTTCGGCGATCGCCCGGTAGCTGACCGCGGTGCCAGCGTCGATTGCGAGCCTGAACAGCACGGCGAGCTGCATGCTGCCGGACACGGCGATGCTGCGGCCGTCGTGCTCGACGGTGAGGCCGCCAAGGAGTCCGATTCGCACGGTCCAACTCTAGGGCGACCCCCGGTTCGCGCCATCCTCCCCGAGGAGTAATGCCACCAGCCGATCTGCCGGCTACTCAGCTGCCAGCGCGGCGATCGGTGTGACGCGGGTAGCCCTGCGGGACGGCGCAATGGACGCGATCACGACCAGCAGCGCTGAGGCGACCACAAGCATTCCGAGCAATGTGAGCGGAACTGCCGGCACCGCGAGCCCCGGGCCGCCGTTTATGGAGCCGAGGAGCGACTGGGCTCCCGCCCAGCCGTAGGTGATGCCGAGCACAAGACCGACGCCGACTGCTGCGATGGTCAGTTGTGCGCTCTCGGTCACGATCATGCGACGTACCTGAGCCGTCGTGAACCCGAGCGCCCGCAGGAGCCCGAGTTCCTTAGTGCGCTGCAACACGCTCATCGAGAGGTTGTTCACCATGCCGACTGCGGCAATGACCGCGCTGAATCCCATCAGCACAGAGAAGACGGCGACCACCACTGTCAGCACCTCGCCTGTGCCCTCGTAGACCTCTGGTTGCGAGGCCTGGGCGCTGTGGATGAACACCTGGAAGCACTCGACAGCCACAGCGAACATCGTTACGAGCGTGACGCCGATGACCAGGCCGATCGTGTTGCGGGCGCTGCGTTCCGGATACCGCACGGCATTCTGGGCGGCCAGTTTCGCGGTAGCGCTGACGCCGAAAAGCCGACCGACGAGTCGCAGCGCGACCGGCATCACCAGCGCAGCACCGAGCACCACGCCCGTGAATGAGAATATGCCGCCAAGCACGGCCACGAGGATGCCCATGGGGCTCACGAGGCCCATCAGAACGCCGATCGCAAGAATGCCGAAGCCAGTAAAAAAGAACACGGCTGCTGTGGCATTCCGGCCACGCTTGCCCGCCGCCTCGCGGCTGGAGCGCCCAACCGCGACGCCAGCCCCCTCGATCGGTGAGACGGCAAGCACACTCCGCGATCCGATCCACGAAGCCAGCCAGGTCGTCAGCACAACGGCGATGACGGGCAGGACCAGAACTGGTTCGACTATCGAGTATTCCCCTCGCGGTATAAATCCGCTGGCCTGCCCGATGGAGACGAGCGCGTAAACCAGCACTGTGCCGACGACGGTTCCGCTGACGGCGCCGCCAATCCCCACCATGAGTCCCTCCCTTGCCACCGACTTTCGCTGGTCGGAGGCGCTTGCTCCGAGGAGGCGGTACAGCGCGATGGTGCGGGTGCGCCCGGCGATGATCGTGGAGAAGGTGTTCGACGTCACGACGGCTCCCACGTAAATGGAGATCGCCATGAAGACGAACGCGAGAACCCCGAGCAGTACAACAACGGTCGCACTTGACCCGGTCACGTCGTCGGCGGCGATGATCTGGGACAGCACACCGGTTGTCGCGAGCAGCGCCGTGCCGAAGGCCGCGCTGAGCGCTGCGACGAGCAGGCTCGAACCGTGGCTGCGGATCATGCCCGAGCCTCCATCTGCAGCATAAAACCACTGATGTCCATGGCACTCGACCGTGGCCGGTCTTCGACAATCCGCCCGTCTGCGAGGAAGAGGATGCGATCGGCGTAGCTGGCGGCGATTGGATCGTGGGTCACCATGGCGATGCTCTGGCCGTGGTCGGCACTCGCCGCAGACAGGAGGGAGAGCACCTCCCGACTCGTGCGCGAGTCCAGGTTGCCTGTCGGCTCGTCGGCGAAGACGAGATCAGGGCGAGTGGCAAGCGCGCGGGCAATGGCCACCCGCTGCTGTTGTCCGCCCGAGAGCTCATGTGGACGATGGTCCAGACGGTCTGAGAGGCCAAGGGTGTCGATCAAGCTGTCGACCCAGGCCTCCTCGGCAGCCGACGGTCGTCGGCCGTCGAGGTCGAATGGCAGCATGATGTTGGCTACCACGTCGAGGGTCGGCACCAGGTTGAACGACTGGAAGAC
>JAODLU010000054.1 GCA_025464125.1 Microbacteriaceae bacterium
CTGGCAGCGCAGGATGAGTTCGATTTCAAGGTAGTGAACACCGAGGTGAGCCAGGCAGCGCGCGAGGTCGTAGACTTGATGGCAATCCCCACCACTGTCCAGGCCTCATAAGGGCCAGGTCAATCACGATTTTTTACGGAGTTACGCATGGTAGAACGCGCCAAGGGCATTATCGATCCGCCGATCGACGAGCTGCTTTCGAAGGTCGATTCGAAGTATGCACTCGTGATCTTCGCTTCAAAGCGCGCGCGCCAGATCAATGACTACTACGCCGATCTCCATGAGGGAAGCCTGTTCGACAACGTCGGCCCGCTGGTGGATTCCACCATCGACGACAAGCCGCTCTCGGTGGCAATGCACGAGATCAACGAAGACAAGCTCACGGTCAAGGCGCTGGCCGACCCGATCGAGTAGCGCCTCGCCTCGCCAATGAGCGATACGGTGCCAGGTCACTCAGGGCCAGTGAGCGACCGATTGAACGTCGTCGTCGGCGTCACCGGCGGCATTGCCGCGTACAAAGCCGTTGGCGTGATCCGTGCGCTCGTGCTTGCCGGCCATGACGTGCATGTAGTTGCGACGGATGCTGCCCTGCGCTTCGTCGGCAGGCCGACCCTCGAGGCAATCAGCCGCAACACCGTGCACACCGACCTGTACGAGGGCGTCGCTGAGGTGCGTCATGTGGCCATCGGGCAGGCCGCCGATCTCATCGTGGTCGCGCCTGCCACGGCCAACACGATCGCCAAGCTCGCCGCAGGGCTCGCGGACGACCTGCTCGGCAACACCATCCTCGCGAGTACAGCCCCGGTGGTCATCGCGCCTGCCATGCACACCGAGATGTGGCGGAACCCTGCAACCGTGGCAAATATCGCGATTCTCAAGTCGCGCGGGGTCACGGTCATCGGCCCGGCATCCGGGCAACTCACCGGAACCGATTCCGGCCAGGGGCGCCTGGTCGAGCCAGACGAGATTGTCGCGGGGGCGCTGGCGGTGCTTCGGCCGCGCGACCTTGCGGGACGCAGCATCCTCGTCACCGCTGGCGGCACACGTGAACCACTTGACCCGGTTCGTTTCATCGGCAACCGGTCAAGCGGCAGGCAGGGCCTGGCCATAGCAATCGCCGCAGCGGCCAGGGGCGCGGCCGTCACACTCATCGGGGCGAACCTCGAGATTGCTGTGCCCCATGGCATCACGGTGCTGCATGTTAGTTCGACGCTGGAGCTGCAGGATGCTGTTGCTTTGGCAGCGCCGTCGGCCGACATTGTTGTGATGGCTGCTGCAGTCGCCGACTATCGGCCAGAGACTGTGGCCGACACGAAGATCAAGAAAGAGACGCAGGGCGACCGTCTCACCCTCCAGCTCGTGAAGAACCCCGACATCCTCGCCGGTCTTTCAGCGACCCGCACTGCGGGCCAGGTAATCGTGGGTTTCGCGGCAGAAACCGAGGCAGACCCGCAGAAGCTTCTCGACCTCGGTTCCGCGAAGATCGCGCGAAAAGGCAGCGACTACCTCGTCGTCAACACCGTCGGGTGGACAGAGGGATTCGCCACAGAAACCAACACGGTGGTCATGCTCGATAAGGCCGGAGTTATAGTGATGGAGGCCACGGGGACCAAGTCGTCAGTGGCCGGCCGCATACTCGACGTGCTCGCTTAGGCGGGGCGTGCACACTCTTTCAACTCGACACCGAGGACCATCATGAGCGCATCGAACATACCCCTGCGGCTCTTCACCTCGGAATCCGTTACCGAGGGTCATCCAGACAAGATCTGTGACCAGATCTCAGACAGCATCCTGGATGCCCTTCTCGAGCAGGATCCGTTGGCCCGTGTCGCGGTCGAGACCCTTGTAACGACCGGTATCGTGCATGTTGCAGGCGAGGTGTCGACCACAGCATACGTAGACATCCCGACGATCGTGCGCGACCGCATCTGGAGCATCGGCTACAACTCGTCGGAGGTCTGGTTCGACGGGCGCTCCTGCGGTGTCACAGTCTCGATCGGCGGGCAATCGCCGGATATTGCCGGAGGGGTCGACGCGGCGTACGAGTCGCGTGAAGAGGCCAGCTCAGACGCCCTCGATATGCAGGGTGCGGGCGACCAGGGAATCATGTTCGGCTACGCGACCACCGAGACACCCGAGTACATGCCAGTGCCCATCTGGCTCGCTCACCGCATGGCAGAGCGACTCGCCGAGGTGCGCAAGGCTGGTGAAGTCGACTACCTGAGACCCGATGGCAAGACCCAGGTGACCATCGGTTACGACGGCAATGTTCCCCGCAGTGTCGAGACCGTCGTACTGTCGACCCAGCATTCGCCCAAGGTGACTACAGCAAATCTCCGTGCAGAGATCGAGGAACTGGTCATCCGTCCTGTGCTCGATCGTGTCGACCTCGATACCGTCGATCCGCGCGTTCTCATCAACCCGACCGGTCGGTTCGAAATCGGTGGTCCGCAGGGCGATGCAGGGCTTACGGGCCGAAAGATCATCGTCGACACATACGGTGGCGCGAGCCGCCACGGTGGAGGGGCCTTCAGCGGCAAGGACCCTTCGAAGGTCGACCGTTCAGCCGCATACGCAATGCGCTGGGTGGCCAAGAACGCGGTGGCAGCGGGTCTCGCCGACCGGCTTGAGGTGCAGGTGGCCTACGCCATCGG
>JAODLU010000059.1 GCA_025464125.1 Microbacteriaceae bacterium
AAAGCGAAGGACACCGAGTTGCTCGTCGCGTCGGTGCTTACAGCTGGGGCCATGGCAGTGTCGAGCGAGTTGGACGGCCCCCAGGCGATTTCGTTCTCAGCCGGAATGACGTCGCCGCTCGCGAGGCTGGTGACCGGCCCGTGAATGGTTGAGACGGTGTGCACAGGCAGCGGCAGGTATTCCTTCAGCAGCAGCTGCTCGTACGACTGCACCGGCAGCGTCTGGCGGATGCGGTATGTGATGAGATCGCCGGGAGCGAAGGAGTCCGTCGTGGCAGTCGTGTCGCCGTTCCTCGCGTACACGGTCTGCACGAGTGTGCCGTTTGACACGTGAAGCCCCTTGGACGAACCATCGGTGACCTCTGTGGTGCCGGCCTGCAGCAGGAACCCGTCAGGGACCTGCGTGACTGTGCCATCTGTCGGGTCGGTCACGGATTTGGTGATGGCCTGCGGAGTCGCGATGGTTGCTGTGACGTTCGCGCTGTTGCCGAACGGGTCCCCCGGGCTCACAACGCGGTGGCCCTCATCTGGCTGCGCCCGGTAGGAATTCATGACCGTTGTCTTGTACGTGATGGAGAAAGTGGATGGGCCGTTCTCGTTCGTGGTGACGTGGTCGCCAACCGCGAACCCCCCGTCGACCCCTGCAGCGAGAAGCGCTGCGCTGACATCCAGTTTCATCGTGGTTTCGCCGGCTGCGTTGATTGCGACAGTCTTCTGGTCGCTCGCGAAATCGATGGGGTCATGGCCGGGCCATGACAGCTGGAACGAGTTCTCGTCGACGAGGAGACCGTCGCTTGCCGTGTCGGTGAAGTTGATCGCGCCGAACGCGAAGTAGTCGGAGACCTGCGCATCAGTGGTCCACGTGACCGACTGGCCAGGAAGCACATCGTCATCGCCGCTGTGGGTCTTCTGCACGGCGAGCGAGCGCTCGTTGAACGTGCTCGTGTAGGGCCCGACCTGCACATCTACGGGGTGGTAAACCACGGTGGGCGTGCAGGTCGGCGGTGTGCCGACCGGCGTGCACGGGATGGTCTCCGGGGTGTTGTCGCGCGGGTCGTTGGCGAGCCACTTGTTCGTGGCGGTCGCTGTGGCAGTGGTGGTTACCTTTGCCCCGGTGGCTGGGTCGAGCACTGGGACTGTCTGGGCGGCATCCGAGAACTGGTTCACGAAGTAGGAGTACTCGAACGAGGCATCCTTCGTGGAGGTGCTGCCGGTGACCGAATCCCAGTGCACGGTGGCGCCATCGGCACCCGTAGTCGGGGTTCCGCCGCCGGGCGAGATTGCCGTCACGGTTCCGTCAAAGTTGATGTCGGATGTGATGAGCTGCTTCAGGTTGAGATCGGTGATCGTCTGGCCATCCGCGACATCGAGCGATACGCGGTATGCGCGCACATAGCTCGGACCCGTCGCAGTCTCGCCCTCTGGCCCGAGATAGGTCTGGGTGAGCCGGTACAGCTGCGGCTTGAAGCCGATCGTGGCTGACGCGCCATACGTGTCCAGCGGGTTGTCGGTGGTTGGGTCGTCAAGCGGCGTGTACCCGTAGCGGAACCACGGCTGCGCAAGCACTGACAGGTTCGCGTTGAGGTCAGCGAGGTCGGAAATCGCCGCCGTGACCTTCACATCCACTGTGGGCTGGCCGGGCGTGAACGACCCGAATGGCAGGCTCAGCACGACGAGTTCGTCTCCGCGCTGGTAGCCGGCCGGGATGGGCACCTTCACCTTCAGCACCGGATGCACGAACATGCCATCTTCTGCCTGGCCTGCCTCCAGCGGGGGAATGACGTAGGTCACAGCTGATACGGGCTGGCCGAGATACGTTGCACTGCCGAAAGTCATGCCGTCGTCGAGCCCGCCAGTTCCGCCATCGACTCCGGTCTTGTCGAAGTAGAGATCGACCCGTGGGCCGTAGCCGACGGTGCTGGTTGCGATGTTGTCGAAGGAGACCGTGAACGTGGTGTTTTCGCCGATGAGCGGCGTGCCGCTGGTCGAGGCCGAACCGTCAGCAGCTGTAGTCGCGAGGGTTACCTGTGCCGCCGGCGTGACGGCCTGCGCGGGAATCGCGAAGCCGCCGACGACGAGGCCGCCCGCTACTAGTGCGGTGGCCAGGGAGGTTGCGAGGGCGCGCAAGGGCAAGCGGGTGCTGAACATGGGAGCTTTCGTCATGTCGGCGTGACGGGCTAGGGCGGGGGCTGTGCAGTATTCCGGGTGATTCGGGTGTTCGGGGTGTTCGGGTGTTTCGGGTGCGGGTTCAAGGCGGGTGTACGGGTGGAACCTGGGGGAATTGATTCGAATGCGACGGCACGCCGACCATCGCTGACGGATTCCCCTGCTGAACACTATCCAGAGCGGCGCCCTGGCACCCGATCCCAATTAGGGTGCCGCCCGAACGGGGGGCGACTGATATATCGGTACTGAGGAGTCGTCGAATTATCGAAACAGCAATGCGCGCAACTCGGATTCCGCCGATGCGATGCGCGCAGGGTCGATAGTTGCTCCGGCGAGGTAATGGTCGACGAGCCTCGGATCGACGTAGCTGGCTTTCGCGATCGCCGGCGTGTTGCCGAGCGTCGCCGCGGCATCCCGCATCGCCTGGGCGAGTGCTCGTGATCGTGCAGACGCCGAGGTCTCCGGTCCGTGCTTCGCGAGGCTCACGCCAGCGGCAACGGTGCCGTGCAGGGTTCGAAAGTCCTTGGCAGTGAATTCCCCGCCGGTGCGCTCGTGCACGTAGGCATTAATGTCCTGGGGTGTGATGGGATGCCACCCCCGGTCGTCGCGAAACGCGAGCAGCCGAGCGGTCGGCCCCCGCCGTTTGAGGGAGCGCACCACGCCAGCCAGGTCGGCGTCCCGGATCTCCGACTCCCAGGCCTTGCCACTTTTGGCGGGGAACGCCAGCGCCACAGCGTCACCCTGCACTGTGGCGTGGGCGCAGAGGAGTGTGGCTAGCCCGTGGCTACCATTCGCCTCCGCATAGCGCTCTGAGCCGACGCGGAGCGAACCGGTGTCCAGCATGCGAAAGGCCGCCGCCAGCGCCCGCTCGCGGCTGGGCTCGCCAGTGCGCAGGTCGATGGTGACGCGACGGCGGGCTGCGGGCAGCGATTCGGCGAGGCTCATCGCCCTGTCGAACTTGATGCGGTCCTTCTGCTCACGCCAGGTCGGGTGGTAGATGTACTGCCGCCTGCCCGCCGCATCCATTCCTGTCGCCTGGATGTGACCATTCGCGTACGGGGCGATCCAGACGTCGGTCCAGGCTGGCGGGATCGCGAGATGTTCGATCCTGGCACGCAGTTCGGGGTCAACGATCGCGGCACCACGGGAGTCGCGGTAGGAGAACCCGCGACCCGAGCGCACCCGGGTGAGACCCGCTCCCGATGAGTCACTGCGACGAAGCCTTGGCATGATTCCAGCCTAGGAACGGGCATGGAACTCGCAACGGGGTTGCGCGGAGACGGTTATGGGGGAAAGGGCGGTTAACGCGCAAGGGCCGCACCTTTCGGTACGGCCCCTGCTATGAAACCTGGTGCTACTTCAGAACCTTGATAACCGTGCCGGCGCCGACGGTGCGGCCACCCTCACGAATAGCGAAGCCGAGGCCCTCTTCCATGGCGATGGGCTGGATCAGCTCAACGGTCATTTCGGTGGTGTCGCCAGGCATGACCATCTCGGTGCCCTCAGGCAGCGTGATGACGCCGGTGACGTCGGTGGTGCGGAAGTAGAACTGCGGGCGGTAGTTCGCATAGAAC
>JAODLU010000106.1 GCA_025464125.1 Microbacteriaceae bacterium
GGCAAACATATGCGACTAAACTGCTGGCTGGCGGGGCGGATGTGCGCGTGGTGCAGGAACTGCTCGGGCACTCCTCGGTCGCCACCACGCAGATCTATACACTCGTGACCGCTGACACCCTGCGGGACATGTACAGCACGGCGCATCCAAGGGCTCGTTAACCCTCAACCAATGGTCGAGGTGAGCCGTAACGCGTGGCGCGTGTGCGCCAGCCCGTGCCGGTCGCTCGCCCGTACACTTTGTGCATGACAGTGCTGCGGGACGACTCTTCCGACCAGCTTCCCGGCTTCGAACTGGCGGAGAACGGACCGACCAACCGGCCCGCAACTGTGTTCCCCATCCCGGCAGCGCTCAAGGGTCATGGTCCGGCGCGGGTGATCTCCCTCTGCAACCAGAAGGGTGGCGTTGGCAAGACGACCACAGCCATCAGCCTCGGTGCCGCGCTCGCCGAGTACGGTCGCCGGGTGCTCGCCATCGACTTCGACCCGCAGGGTGCGCTCTCAGCTGGCCTCGGCGTTCCAACCCACGACGTGCCGAACATCTACGACCTGATGCTGGGCACGGTCAAAGACGTCCGTTCCGCCATTCAGGGCACATCGATGCCATTGCTCGACGTGATTCCGGCGAACATCGATCTCTCCGCCGCCGAAGTGCACCTCGTCAACGAGGTTGCCCGCGAACAGATCCTGGCCAGGGTGCTGCGCCAGGTGAGCGACGACTACGACGTCATCCTGATTGACTGCCAGCCATCGCTCGGTCTTCTAACCGTTAACGCCCTGACCGCCAGTCACGGCGTGCTCATCCCACTCGAATGTGAGTTCTTCGCCCTGCGGGGGGTCGCGCTGCTCGTCGAGACGATCGAGAAGGTCAAAGACAGGCTGAACCCCGCGATCCAGCTCGATGGCATCCTGGCCACGATGTACGACTCCCGCACGCTGCATTCCCGGGAGGTTCTCGAGCGGGTGGTTGAAACCTTCGGCGACCGGGTGTTCGAGACGGTTATCGGTCGCACCGTGAAGTTTCCGGATGCGAGTGTGTCCGGTACCCCGATCATCCAGTTCGCGCCGGAACACCAGGCCTCGAATGCTTACCGCCAGCTCGCCCGGGAACTGGTCTACCGTGGCGCAGTCGCCTAGCGAAGCCGAGGCACCGCACGCACTCCAGCCCGAAGCAGGCGGCAACGAGGCGGCAGGTTTCTCGGTCAGTCTCTCCAATTTCAATGGTCCGTTCGACCTGCTGCTTTCGCTCATCGCCAAGCACGAGATGGACATCACAGAGATTTCTCTCAGTGTGGTCACCGGCGAATTCATCGCGTACCTGAAAGAGTTGGAGTCCGTCGAGGAACTGGACAAGGCAACCGAGTTTCTCGTGGTCGCGGCCACGTTGCTCGACCTGAAGGTCGCGGGGCTCCTGCCGCAGGGGGAGCTGGTCGACGCAGAAGACGTGGCCCTCCTCGAGGCTCGAGACCTCTTGTTCGCGCGCCTGCTGCAGTACAGGGCTTTCAAGGAGGTCTGCGCCTGGTTCGCTGGCAGTCTCGAGATCGAGTCCCGTCGTCATGTGCGCCAGGTGCGACTCGAAGAGAAGTACCGCCGGCAGACGCCGGAACTCGTATGGACGTTGTCTGCAGACGATTTCGCGGCCCTCGCAGCGGTCGCGCTCGCGCCAAGGGAACTGCCGGTCGTTGGGCTGGATCATCTGCATGCACCGCTGGTGAGCATCCGGGAACAGGCAGCGCTCGTGGTGTCGCTGCTCCGCCATGGAGCACCGGTCACCTTCCGCCAGCTCATCGCCGGAGTGGACCAGAAGGGCGTCGTGGTGGCTCGTTTCATCGCGATACTCGAGTTGTACAGGGGCGCAGTTGTCGCATTTGAGCAGCTCGAACCGCTCGGTGAGCTGACTATCCGCTGGACCGCCGGGCACTGGTCAGAAGAAAGTCTCGCCAGCCTCGGAGCTGATTACGATGGCTGAGACGACCGAGACGGACGAGCGCGTCGCTCTGCCGGTGATAAATCTCGAGCGGGCGCTTGAGGCGATCCTGATGATCGCCGATGATCCCCAGAGCCTCGTGAGCCTGGCGACATCTCTCGGAGCGCCGGTGCCTGCTGTGCGCCAGTCGGTCGAACGCCTGGTCGCCGACTACGACGGCGTCGACGGGGGAGTGCAGCGCGGGTTCGAGTTGCGCGAGGTCGGCGGAGGCTGGCGCATCTACGTGCGTGGTGAGTACGACGAGGTCGTGCGCGACTTCGTGCTCACCCAGAACCCGACGAAGCTTTCCCAGGCAGCCCTCGAAACGCTGGCGGTGATCGCATACAAGCAGCCGATCAGCCGCGGTGCCATAGCTTCCATCAGGGCGGTGAACGTCGACTCGGTGGTTCGCACGCTGCTCGGCCGGGGACTGATAACAGAGGCGTTCACCGACGGTGAGACAGGCGCCATTCATTACGCGACGACCGAGGTGCTGCTCAGCCAGCTCGGCATCAATTCGATCGAGGAGTTGCCGAAGGTGTCGCCACTTCTCGATGACGGCTCAGAAGGCTTTGACGATGCCCGATAATGAACCATCGCAGGATGGAATTCGCTTGCAGAAGCTCATGGCGGCAGCAGGCATTGCGTCGCGACGGGTGTCCGAAGACCTGATCGCAGCTGGTCGCGTTTCAGTCAATGGCGAGGTGGTGACCGAACTCGGTCGCCGTGTGCTCGAAACCGACGAGGTTGCGGTCGACGGTTCTGCCATCCAGCTCGACACGAGCCGCCGATACCTCATGCTCAACAAGCCGACCGGGATCGTCAGCTCCCTGCAGGATGACCGGGGTCGACCGGACCTCCAGCGTTTTGTCTCGCAATATCCCGAGCGACTGTTCAACGTCGGCAGATTGGATGCGCAGACCTCTGGCCTGCTCATCCTCACAAATGACGGCGAACTGGCGCATGTGCTCGCGCACCCGTCATTCGGGGTGATGAAGACCTACATCGCCAAGGTAGAGGGGCGTGTGTCACCCCAGGCCATCGGCAGGCTGGTCTCCGGCGTTGACCTCGAAGACGGCCCGATCACCGCCGACAAGGCGCGGATTGTCGGGCAGGCCGGCGCGACCGAGACGATGGTGGAGATCATCCTGCACTCTGGTCGAAACCGCATCGTGCGTCGAATGCTGGAGGCGGTCGGCCACCCAGTCATCGACCTGGTGCGCAGGCAGTTCGGCCCGTTGCACCTCGGCACGCTGGCCCCTGGCGAGATACGCGACCTGACTAAAGTGGAACTCGGCGCGCTCCTGACTGTTTCCCGGGAGGCCGCGGCCATGACCCCAGCGGCAGAGGGCGGTGAATGAGTTGGCGGTGAGAGCGATTCGCGGCGCCATCCAGCTCGACCGGGACGACGAGGATCACCTGCTTCGGTCCACGGCCGAACTGCTGTCGAAAGCCCTGCACGCGAACGAGATCGACACCGACGCACTCATCAACGTTCTCTTCACGGCCACCCCAGATATCCGCAGCCAGTTTCCGGCGCTGGCTGCGCGTGAGCTCGGGCTCGGCGACGTTCCCCTTATGTGCGCAGTCGAGATGAACGTGCGTGGCTCGATGCCGCTCGTCATCAGGCTGATGGCGCTCGTAGAAACTGAGACGCCGCGCCAGTACATCCAGCACACCTACCTTCGCGGGGCCGTGGCACTTCGCCTCGACCTGGCCCAGTAGGCGGCGCGCGATGAACGGCAGCAGGATCATCGGACAGGTGCGCGTGGTGGGCTCCGGGCTGCTTGGCGCGAGCGTTGGCCTCGGCCTGCGTGCAGCGGGCATCGACGTAATCGTCGCTGACGCGTCGCCATCAAACCTGAGTCTTGCGATCGATTATGGCGCAGGTCGCGCTGCGAAGGACACCGACAATCCCACACTGATCGTTGTGGCAGTGCCGCCGGATGTCACGGCAGCAGTGCTCGCAGCAGAACTGGCTGCGTTTCCCGACGCGCTCGTGACCGACGTGGCGAGCGTCAAGGTGCAGCCCCTCGAGGAGTTGCGCGCGTCCGGTGCTGACGTCAATCGCTACATCGGCTCGCATCCACTGGCAGGGCGCGAGCGCGGCGGCGCGATCTCCGCTCGCGGCGACCTGTTCATCGGAAGGCCGTGGGTCATCACAACGCATGACTCGATTCCTGCCGCCCAGGTCGGCGTGATCGAGGATCTCGCCCTGGACCTTGGTGCGGTTCCCGTGCTCATGACCGCAGAGCAGCACGACGCGAGTGTCGCACTCGTTTCCCATGTTCCACAGGTCATCTCCTCACTGCTGGCGAAGCAGCTCATCGGCGCAACCGAGTCTGCTGTTGGGCTCGCGGGCGGCGGATTGCGCGACACCACCCGTATCGCCTCGAGCGACCCTGAGTTGTGGGTACAGATCCTTGGCGCG
>JAODLU010000119.1 GCA_025464125.1 Microbacteriaceae bacterium
GCGTCTGGGCATGTGGCGGTGCGGATGTCACGGAGAGCCTGGTCATCCGCGCTCGGAGCGTGCTCGGCAGCTTCGTGACCAGGGCGTACGGCTGCAGCGAGATGCCGACGCTCACCTGGGGAAAGCCCGGTGACGATCCGGTGAGAATCGCCAGTACGGATGGCCGCCCCATCGGTGTGGCAGAGGTCAGGGTCGTCGATGAGCATGGCCTGGTCGTTGCTGCCGGAGAGGTAGGCGAGTGTGAAGCGATCGGGGCGGAGCGCTGCGTCGGCTACGTGGACTCCGCGCTGAACGAAGCGCTGTTCACCGCCGATGGGTGGGTGCGCACAGGTGACCTCGTGTCTGTTGACGCGGAGGGTTACCTGTCGGTGCGTGGCCGCAAGAAAGACATCATCGTGCGATCGGGCGAGAACATCAGCGCGCGCGAGGTCGAGATCCTGCTCATGGAGCACGATGCCGTTCTCGAGGCGGCGGTCGTGGCGGCCCCTGACCCGTTGGTGGGGGAGCGCACCTGCGCATTCGTCGCCCTGCGATCGGGCTCCCAACTGCAACTGACAGATATCACTGCCTGGATGGATGCGCGGGGCGTCGCGAAAATCAAGTGGCCAGAAAGACTCGTCGTCGTGCACGAATTCCCGCGCACCGGCTTCGGCAAGGTGGACAAGGGCGACCTGCGCCGTCGTGCCGCCGAGCTTGCGGGCGGTGCACGGTGAACTCGACACCAGAGCAACTCGAACTCGTGAGCACGCTGCAGTCCGCGCTGCGCGACTTCGCGCCGGGCGGTGCCCGCTGGGAATCGGATCCGGCTGCGAGTGGCCGCGCTCACCGCGGGGAAGCATGGTCCCTGCTGGCGAGCCAGCTGGGAGTCACCGGTTTCACTATCGCCGACGAACTCGGCGGAGTTGGCGGGGACCTGTCGGATGCCGTGCTCGTGATGCGGGAGCTGGGGCGCGCCCTCGTGCAGGTGCCGTTCGCGGCATCCACCGTGTTCGCTGCTTCGGTGCTCACCGGTGCAGCAGACGCGGGTGTAGGCAATTCGCTGCTGCGCAGCATCGCGGCAGGCACCGCAGTCGTGACAGTTGCCGACGGCCCGCACACGGTGACGATCGCCGACGGCCTCGCTACCGGCGAACTCGGGCGAGTGCTCAGCGCCACGGAGGCTGATGTGGTTCTCTTCGCGTCGGCTGGCGCGCTGTGGAGCGCCGACCTGCACGGCCGGGGCGCCGCCATCGTGACTGTTGCTGGTATCGACCCCGGCTGGCCGGTCTCGCAGGTGAGTCTCTCCGCGGCGCTCGTCCAGCCAGTGTCCACCGGGGCGGATGTCGACGCGCTGCTTCGCAGGGGCAGGTTCGCGACCGTGCTGGCGCTCAGTGCGGAGGCGGTCGGCGTGGCCGATGCAGCCCTGCGGGCCACCCTCGAATTCGTGGCCATGCGCGTGCAGTTCGGTGAGCCGATCGGGTCATTCCAGGCCGTGCAGCACGCGTGCGCGGACATGTTCGTGAGCGTGGAAACCGCTGGCGCGCTCTCCCGGGAGTCAGCGATCGCATTTGGGCAATCCGGTGTGGACGAGCAGGCGCTGGCGGCCACCACCTTCCTGTACTGCACGTCGGTGGCACTCGCGGTAACCGGCAGCGCCATTCAGCTGCACGGCGGAATCGGGTTCACCTGGGAGCATCCGGCCCACCGCTACTTCAAGCGGGCTGCAGCCATCGAGTCGATGTTCACGACTCCGGATGAGCAACGCATGGTGCTGCAACTGGCGCTCCTCGAGGGAACGCTGTCGTGACCGACTTCTGGGCTGCCATGCTGCCGCAACTCAGT
Source organism: Microbacteriaceae bacterium (assembly GCA_025464125.1). Lineage (GTDB taxonomy): Bacteria > Actinomycetota > Actinomycetes > Actinomycetales > Microbacteriaceae > Lacisediminihabitans. The sequence goes on from JAODLU010000119.1 coordinate 1,822, forward strand.
GAGGACCTGACCTTCGAAACCACTCTCGTCGAGCGTGTGGACGGAAGTCCGCGCACATTCGGCGGCAACCTGTCAGCGATCGCGCTTACCGCAGCCATCCGCAGCACCCCCGGCATGCTTCCGCATTCCCTCCACAGCATGTTCCTGCGGCCAGCCACCACAAGGCTTCCGCTTACTGGCACTGTTCGCGTGATCAGGGACGGGCGGCAGTTCGCGCAGCGCAGGGTCGAGCTCGACCAGGGCGGCAGGCGGGTCTTCGAGGCAACTATTTCCCTGCAGGGCGCGCGGGCGGATGCCCAGCCTTCGGCCTCCGGCATTTCGCCTGTTACGGGAAGCCCATCACCCGAACAGAGTTCAGGCAGGCAAATGCCTTTCTCGTCGGCCTCGACCGCCGACCTGTTCGAGCAGCGCCTGGTCACCGAGCAGCCCCTGCGTTTCTGGGCAAGGGCGATCAACGGTCTTCCCGACGACCCGGTTGCGCACTACGCCGCCGTCGCGAGCATGACCGACATCGGGCTGGTGCGGGCCGCCAGCCCGGGTGCTGCCGAACGCAACACAGACGAGTATGGCCAGCCGCTCGGAGTCACGCTCGAGCATTCGCTCTGGTTCCACCTGCAGCCGACGGCCACTGAGTGGGCTCTTCTCGTGGCTGTCGGCATCGAGAGCGACCGCGGGCGTTCCCTGGCGCGGGGCGAGATGTGGTCACTCGATGGACGCCACGTCGCAACGTACGTGCAGGATGTGCTGGCGCATCCGCAGCCCCCGGTTCCTGCAACAGACACAAAGGAGTGAATGACATGCATCTCGAAAACAAGGTAGTTATCGTGACCGGCGCGGCCCAGGGGATCGGCAAGGCGTATGCAGCGGCGATTCTCAACGAGGGTGGCAAGGTCGTGGCCAACGACATCGACGTTGAACGGCTTGAAGCCTTCAAAGAGGAGGTGGGCGACCAGGCCGATCGCCTGTCGATTGTCGCAAGCGATATCACTTCCTGGGACGCCACAGGCGCACTGGTCGCTGGGGCTGTCGAGACGTTCGGCAGGCTCGACGGGCTGGTGAACAATGCGGGGCTCTACGACGTACGGAGGGTCGAGGAGAACGACGAGGCGTCGATCAGGTCGCAGGTCGAGGTCAACATGCTCGGCACCATGTTCTGCGGTGTGCATGCGCTGCGGGTGATGCTCGACCAGGGTTATGGCAGCGTGATCAACGTGACCTCCGGCGCAATGGTCGGCCTGCCGCTTCGCGGCATCTACAGTGCGACGAAGGCAGGATCCGCTGCACTCACATGGTCGTGGGCGCAGGATGTCGCGGGCACCGCAGTGCGCGTTAACTCGATCTCACCCCTTGCCCGCACCCGACAGCTGGACGCCGCAGCCAACTACCTCAAGGTGGACCCGGAAACCCTGCTGCGCAACATTCCGCCCGAGTTGAACGCGTGCGTCGTCAGCTATCTCCTCTCCGACGCTGCCGCTGACATCAACGGGCAGATCGTGCGGATCTCGGATGACGTTCTCACCCTGATCGGCAAGCCAGACATCCACCGCCCGGTCGTGAAGCTCACCGAGCACAGCTATGAGGAGATTGCGGCGGCCTTCGACTCGGGCCTTCGGGATCACCTGCAGGGCGTCGGCGCCCCGAACTGGTCGCCGGTGGGTCGCCAGGGCGACCTTGCCCCAACGCGAGGACAGTAATGACTGACACGGTTCTTTTCGAGACTCGGGCGCCTGGCGTCGCGGTGCTCACCCTCAATCGTCCTGCCCGGTTGAATGCGTACACCCCGGAGCTCTGTGCTGGTGTGGTTGCGGCCCTCGACCTGTACCTGCGGGATGACT
>JAODLU010000129.1 GCA_025464125.1 Microbacteriaceae bacterium
GCAGTGGGTGCGGCTCAAACAGCACTGCGGGAGCCGTCGAGGTCTTCGCTCGTGCAGCTTTCGGCGAGCCGACTGCCCTGCCGCACTCGCCGCAGAACATGGCCCCGACGGGAAGCTCGGCGCCGCAACCGGCGCAGGTGAGAACATCCATTTTGCCGACCATATCCTTAGCGCGAGAAGAACTTGCTGAAACTATAACCACCGAGCGAGCGCAGGGAGATTGCGGCCCTGATGCGCTGCCACCTCGTGCGCCCGGTGTCCAGGCCGGCGACGAGATCGTGTACTGAGCGCCACACGAGGTCAGCCTGCTCCGGTTCCGGTTCGGCGGGAGCGAAGACCGCACGATCGGCGATTGAGGCAAGAACGAGAGACTGCATGCCGCCGACTGTCGCGGCCACCTCGGTGCGGGTTGCGGATGCGGGCGGCTCGAACCCGCGGTCGAGAATCGAGTCTTCGAACTCCTCCCACCCACCGCTGATGCGCAGAAGAGGGGTGGACGACGTGCGACGCAGTCGCCTCCGCCGGAGCTTCGCGGCGACGACAGCGAGGAAAGGTGCCAGCACGATGGCTACGGCGAGCAGTACCCACCCGACGACGCTCAGTACCGCCAAAAAGATCGCGAGGAACGGGTCGAGCGCGGCCGGGTTGTCGCGGGTGCTGTCTGGTGGCACCTGGCCGTTCGTGGCCTGGGGCTCCTCAACCGGTGGCTGCACTGGCGACTGCGGCCGCGCGATGGTGGTCGGATCCTGCGGCTGTTCCTGCGGGATATCGCGAACCGCGGGGTTCGGGTCGACAGTCACCCAGCCGTACTGGGCGGTGTCGACTTCGATCCAGGCCGAAACATCCGATCCTGTGATCGTCGTAGCGCCCCCTGCGGCGATGACGGCTGGCGCGAAACCGAACACCACCCGTGCCGGGAAGCCGAGCTGGCGTGCCATCAGTGCGGCGGTGACTGCGTACTGTTCCTGGTCGCCGATCATGCGCTGGTCGGTGAGTAACTCGGTGATGCGGTCAGCAGCGTGGCCGGAACGGCTCGCCGGCTCCGTGGCCGAGACCCCGTGGCTGATGTAGCCCTTCTCCTTGAGCGCGGCCACCATCGCCGCCAGCTGCTGGCCAGGACTCGTGATGCCGCGCACCCAGTCGTCGAGCGAACTCGCGAGCTGGTCTGGCAGCACCCCGACTCTCGGCACTTCGGCGGTGCCTGGGCGCAGGCTGTCGAGAGATGTTGGCTGGATGGGTTCAACTGCGGTGAGCGTGTAGCTGTCCCCACGGGCAAGGGGTCGCACGACCGCAGCTGTGCCGCTGGTGTCGTTGTAGTAGAACGCGCCACGCAGGTCGGTACCGTCTGCCCCGCCGAAGTCCACGCTCTCGAACTTGCCGGCAGTGGGAAGCCAAACGCCCTGGTACCCATCAACAGTGACCTGCAGCCTGACCTGCTGGCCCCGCACTGAGGACTGGTCGAAGGTGAACGGCACCCGTGTGAACGAGCCGGACTCGCTGGCGATCGCGCCGCTGCCGACCGAGTAGACGATGCCGTCGTAGGTGTCGAGGGTCGCCACCCGGATCCGGCCTCCCTCTGGCAGTCCGGTCACGGTGAGCATCGCTGAGTCGGCCGCCGCTGGCAGCTCGTATTTGCGGAATCCACTGAGAGGACTCGGATACGACCGTGGATCGAACGGCTGCACGATCGATGACCTGAGAACCTGGCGTTCATGGGTCGGTGGAAGCACGAGTGTTGTTGCGACGGCGGCAGCCACCGCGATGACCATGATCAGTGCTGCGCTGGCGAGGGTGCGAAACCCGGGGAATCCGCGCTCACGCACGGTTTCGAGCGGGCGACCGTCGGCATCCGCTGCCTGGGCTGCGAGCAGCCTGATGGACTGGCTGCGTCGACGCCAGCGCCACCACACCAGCCAGAGGAGAACTGCCGCAAGCAGGCCGAGCGCAGTCTGCAGTGGCCAGGTCGCTGTTGTCGAACCGAACATCGTCGCGACGATGAACAAGGCGATCGGGGCAAAGACGGCGAGCTCGCCCCGTCGAACCCTGAGGGCAACTGATGTGCCGAGCACGGTTGTGCCGAGTACAAGCACCATTGCCGGCACGAGCAGGGCCTGGTAGCTGCCTACGGGAAGTGTGATCGTGAGCAGCTGCTTCCATGACAGGGCGGTTGCGGTTGCGAGATCGAGCAGGCCGGATGCTGTCGGCAGCACGCCGAACATGGCGCGCGATGGTATCGCGAGAGGAACCGCCGAGAGAGCATACGTCGCGATCGTCACCAGCAGCACTAACCACGCTGGCCAGCGGAAGATGGCGCCGAGCGATGCGATTGCCGTGCCGAGCAACGCCGCGACGACGACGAGCACCACCAACTGCGTGCTCTGGTAAATCGGCCAGAGCGCAGTTGCCGCGATGCCCGTGGTCAGCCAGAGGAAGGCAATGTTCGGCAGCACCAGCCCCGGTGCTGGGGCCGTGACGGGTGTTGTGAGGCTCGACCCGATCGTCGCCGTACTCATGCTGCCGCCGCCCGCGCGAGGGACTTTTGGAGATCTTCGAGATAACCGATGGTGAGCACACTGAGCCCGGACACCCGGCGCAGGCCCGGCACTGTCTCCGGGTCGCAGACAACTGCGATCACCTCGACCCCTATGGGGAACTTCGTCGAGGCTGCGCGCAATTCGTTCGGAGTGGTGAGAGAGCCGCACACGAGGAATGCGACAGAGATGCCCGCCACCTCATCGGCCGCCACCCTGGCGACATCGATGATGCTGATCGACGATTCCGCGTGTTCCACGACCGCGAGGTCATCGAGCAGCCTGGTTCGTGTGAGCGTGTTGAGGTGCCGCACAGCGAGCACCTTCTGCTTCGCGAAATCGGGGGTCTTCTCGCTCACGACAACCGACACGTTCCTTGCATCGCGAATCGCCCTGGCACCGAGTGACCCCGCGACACTCACCGCCATCTCGAATTCGTCCTGGGTCGAGTAGTTGGCTGTCGCCAGGCTGAGCGCGATGACCAGGTGGCTGCGCCGCGTTTCCTCGAACTGCCGCACCATGTACGTGCCGGTTTTCGCCGTGCTCTTCCAGTGGATGTAGCGGCGCTCGTCACCCGGCATGTATTCGCGCAGCGCGTGGAATGAGACATCGCTGTTCGAGATATCGCGGGTCGGATTGCCTTCGAGGTCGCGGATGAAACCCGTGCTCGTGCTCGGGATGCCGATGGTTCGTGGGTGGATGAACAGCTCAGCGGTTCCGGTCCAGACAAGTTCCCGCCGCACGAGGCCGACCGGGTCGGCTCGCACCGTGCGCACTGGACCAACCCCGATCACGCCGCGCCTCACAGTCGGCACCACGAACTCGTGCTCGAATGCCTCGCCCCGCGGAAGGCTCGGCAGTGCCAGCTCAGCGAGCCCCGCACCCACCGGCACCTCGACCTTCACCCCGAGGAGGCGCCTGCGGGTGGGATTCGTGACCGACACGATGCCAGTTGCCCTGTCCCCGACAACCACCCTGCTGTGCGGCACGCTCAGGGCGATGGTGAACGATGAGCGACCGATGAGGTAGATCGCGGCAACCACGATCAGCACGGCTCCCGCGAACCCGACAGCGACGAGCTCTATCCAGCCGAATCGATAGCCGGCGATGAGAGCCACGGGAACCACGACCAGCATCACCCACCCGAGTGGCGTGATGACCGTTGAGGCGCGGCCGAGCCACCGCCCGAGCACAGCGGCGATCGCCCGGGTGGCTCTCACCAGGGTGATGATCGAGTCGGCAAGGAAGCCGGTGCGGTCGCCCACGATTCTGGTGCGGGCATTGGTCAGCCCGGTGGTGGCTCCAATCGACGACGTGTCGAACCGGGCACCCCGGGTTGTCGATGCCTGTAAAGCAGGGCGGGAGGCACCGCGGGAACGCGAGGAGTCGGGGCTCCGGCTCACACCGCTTGCCTGTCGCTCGGCGGAGGGGTCTCGATGAGCAGCTGGCTGATCACGCTGGAACTCGTCACACCGTCGAATTCGGCCTCAGGGTCAAGGATCAGCCTGTGGGCCAGCACCGGTTCCGCCAGCGACTTCACGTCATCCGGAATCACGTAGTGGCGCCCGTTCGCCGCCGCGAGCGTCTTCGAGGTGCGGATCAGGGCGAGTGCGCCGCGCACACTCGCACCGAGGCGCACCTCGGTGGCTGTACGAGTCGATTCGACCAGCCGCGAGACATAGTCGTTGATCGAGGCGTCGACATGCACGGTTCTCGCCAGTGCGGCCATCTCGACCACGGCATCCGCTTCGGCTATGGACGCAACCACAGTCTCGTGGGCCCTCGTGCCAGCACCCTCGAGAATGCGAACTGTCGATGCGTGGTCGGGGTAGCCGATCGAGGTCTTCATGATGAACCGGTCGAGCTGTGCCTCTGGCAGGCGGTATGTGCCTGCCTGCTCGATGGGGTTTTGCGTTGCGATGACCATGAACGGTTCGCCAACCGGGTGCGTGACACCGTCCACTGTCACCTGGCCTTCTTCCATCACCTCGAGCAGCGCGGCCTGGGTCTTCGGGCTTGCGCGGTTGATCTCGTCGGCGAGCACGATATTGGCGAAGATGGGGCCTCGGTGGAAGGCGAATTCCGCAGAGCCCTGGTCGTAGATGCTCACGCCGGTGATGTCACCTGGCAGCAGGTCGGGGGTGAACTGGATGCGGTTGGTCGTGCCCTTGACGCTCTGCGCCATCGCACGTGCAAGCGATGTCTTGCCGGTGCCGGGAAAGTCTTCGAGCAGCAGGTGACCTTCGCTGAGCAGTGCGGTGAACGACAGTTTGACTACGAAGGTCTTGCCGAGCAGCACCTGGTCGACGTTGGCAACCAGCCGGTTGAAGATGTCGGAGAACCAGGTCGCCTGCTCCTGCGTCATCGTCATGCTGGTACCTCTCGTTGGAACAGGGCCCCAGGTTCATAGACAACCGACTGCTCAAGGGCGGACGTTACCATTCTGGTCGTACTTGATGTCATAGGTCTGGCCCCCGTTCGCGGTTACGCGGATGGTCAGGAGCGGATCGGAGATCAGGGGTGAGACCGAGCAGGTGCCGCCGGGGTTCGGATCCGCCGGCAGGAATCCTGCGCCGCAGGAGTATTCGACGGCGTCGTAGCCGGCCGGCGTGCTGAGCCAGGTGAACGTGCCGGCGTCGAACTGTGTCGCGCCGGCGGCGAAGCTCACACCAGTCACGTGGGGGTCGACTGCCACGTACGCCAGCGCGATCGGCGCGGATGGCGTGGCCTGGCAGGCTGTTGCGCCATCCGAGAAGTTTCGGCACGCTCGCAGTGCGATCGTGACCGCGGCGCCGTAGGGCGCGCCGGAGATGAATCCGCCGGATGAAATGGGGTCGGGCTGCTCGGCGCCCCCATTGATGCTGTAGTAGAAGCTGTAGTCGGCCGAGAGCGTGGTGCCGCCGATCCTGACTGCAGCGAGCACCAGGTCGAAGTTCTCTCCGTGCTGGCCGGGCAGGCCGGCGTCGGCATCTGTCACCACGGCCGGGGGCGTGTGCGCGACCACTGGTGCCGACGCGGTGCAGCCTTGGGCATTCCAGGCGAAAACGACGATCGAGTAGACCGAGTCACTCGATGCGGAGATGGTGGCGGATGTCGCGGTGCCGTCGCCTGACGCCGGGCACGATGGCTGCGCGCCCGTGTACGCCACCGCGCGGTAATCGGTGATCGCACGGCCGTTGTCTGCGAACGCGCCAGCCCAGTCGACGGTGATTGCGGTGTCGGTGGCGGTGGCGCTCGGCGCGCCGACAATCAGCGGTGGTCCGGCAGGGACGCCAGTGACAATGGACGAGTTCCAGGCGGCGAGCGCGGCATATGCACCGTTGCGTGCGCTCACCGACACTGTGACTGCCTGCCCGTTCGACAGACCGCTGACGTCCACCGCGCACGAGGTCGTGCACGAAGACGGGGTGACTGTGGCCGACGCTGATCCGGCCAGCACGACATAGGAGTTCACCGGGCTTCCGCCGGCGGGGTCTGGCGTCGGAGTCCACGTGATGTGCAGGCCGCCATCGAGCGGGGTCGCCGCGAGACCAGCCGGCGCCGCGGGGATCACGTCTGACCAGATCGTGTCGCTCATCGACGCAGGATCTGACGTTCCTATGGCATTTGTCGCAGTCACCCTGAACCGCACGGCATTCGACGGGCCATTGCCCTGTGTCGTCACATCACAAACTGTCGCGGTGCAGGCAGTCGTCGACAGCAGTTCCTGGCTCGGCGAGAACATGAGCACCTGGTACCCCGTGATCGCCGAGTTGTTCGAGTTGCCCGGATTCCAGCGGAGGGTGATGCTCTTGTTGCCGAAGGCGCTCGCGGCCAGGTTGGCCACGGCATCCGGTCGGTCCTGCACCGAGATGCGCACAGAACCCCAGACATAGCGGTCGGGGTCGCCTGTCGCATCGGCAACCTCGTACTGCAGGTTGGTGTCCCCCGGCAGCGCTGCGGACGAGATGTTGATGGCGAGCCGAGAACGATCAGCGCTCGGCGTGACACTGACACCCTCAGGCAGGTTTGCCCCATCGAGGCCGCGAATGGCGACCACCTTCAGCGGCTGGCCGGGGAAGGGGTTAGTGGCTTCATCGTTGGCGAGCACGTCGACTGACGTCGACTGGCCCCTCGTGGCAATTGCACTGTCTGGAGCCGGGCGGGCCAGTGGCCTGCTTGATGCGACGACATTGAGCTGGATTCTTCCTGACTGCCCGGCAGAGAGATCATCACGCACCGACAGCGCCAGGGAACTCGTGGTTCCCCTCTTCGCGTCTTCGTCGGCCCTGAGCACGAGTGTCTGGCCGGTGAGTGTGTAACTGAATCCGTCTGGCAGCGACCCGATAACCGCGTATGCCAGCTCCCCTACGTCATCTGGGTATGGATAGTTGGTGAGTTTCAGCAGGTCGAGCTGCTTGGACTGCGCAGGCTCGAAGTCGATGACGCCGCCGACGAAGACAGGTGGCTGGTTCTGTCGCGGGGTCACCTTGATCGGCAGCACCAGCGTCGCCTTTCGCCCATTCGGATCCGTGGCCGATGAGCCATCTGTCACCTCGAACGAGATCGACGCGGGCCCGAAATACTTGTCTGCAGAGGTGAATCTGAGTGTGTGGTCGTTCACGACCAGCGATCCGCCATCCGAGTGCGTTGCCTTGACGCTCGTGATGTCTGTGAGCCTGACCGTCTTGCCACCAGTCGCAAGCACGTAGTCATTCAGGTCGATGCGAATCTCTGCCTCGCTCGCGACCGCGAGCGCTGGTGCCCGCCTGTTGAGCTGCGGCAGCGCGTCATCGAGCCCAGGCACCCAGACGAACGCATACGACACGATCGAAGGGTCGTCGGGGTGAGCGACAGCGAATGGGATGATCTGGCTCTTGGCCAGCACTTCGACGCGGATGCGCTTGCCTGCAGTGACTGTCGCCGACGTCGAGTATCCCGGGAGCAGGGACACCTTGAGGGCGCTGACCTCGCCGTCGGCGAAGAAAACGTTCTGCAGCACATTCACGTTGACACTCTGCTGCCCGAGGACGTCGGTGAGCGTCAACACAGTGTCATCGGCGATCGGGTACGCGCGCTGGGCGTTCGGGTCGACGACGACGGTGATGAAGTTGGAGCTGGTGCCGCCGAACTCGTTTTCGATCGTGTACACCAGTCCGTAGCGACCGGGCGCCCGCGGCGGTGTCACCTTGACCACGTCGCCGACGATCGTCGCCTTGATGTCCCTGGTGTTCGGCTCGACCTTTGTCACCTTGAGGGTGCCGCCGTCTGGGTCTGAATCATTGGCGAGCACCTGAACGGAGACCGTGCCACCCGGCCTGATGGTCGCCTCGTCCTCGATCGCGACAGGGTTTCTCGCGCCGTCATGCTTGGGGCTGATGCCGACACGAACCGTTCCCGTCGCCCTCGCGCCGAGCGCATCGACAACCGAATAGGTGAACGTGTCTGTGCCTGCCGAGTAGTCGCCGGCCTCGTAGTCGATGTAGTCGGTTCCAACCTGGGTCACCGAACCTTTCTCGGGGCTCGTCTCCTGGCCGAGCAGCTGCACTGAGTCCCCGTCAGGATCGATGCCGTTGAGCGGGATGGCGATGCGCGCGGTCTCACCGGCGAGCACCCGCCCGGTCACCGTGACTGGCACCGGCGGGTTGTTTGTGGCCTCAACTGCCTCGCGCACCGAGATCTTTACCTGAGCCTGGGCGACCTGCCCGTCAGGACCAGACACCTGGTAGACGGCCGTGAAGTCGCCGGTCTTGTTCGGCGCGAGGTAGCGCAGCACATTGCCGGAGGCGAACAGGAGGCCCGAGCCGCCCTGCAGGCCGGTCGACAGCAGCGGGTTCAGCGTCAATTCCTCGCCGTCGGGCTGCACGTCGTTGTCGAGCACGTGGATGTCGATTGCATCCCCTGTGCGCACAGTGACGGCGTCGTCGCCGGCCACAGGAGGCTGGAGCCTGGCCGGGCGCGGAATCTCCACTACCGTGATGAGGCCTTCGGCGTCGGCGAGCCCATTGCTGATGCGGTAGTTGAAGCTCACCGGCCCGGACTCGAGCGGCGCCGTCAGGGTCACCCTCACCGCGCGCTGCTCAATCGATTCCGCCCGGACGCCGGAATTCGCTGCGACGTTGTAGACCGACGTCACGAGCAGTACTCCGCCCGCTGGATCGATGTCAGTCGAGGCGACGTCGACGGTCTCGCTGCTGAGGGTTTTTACGAACACGGTCTTCGGGATCGTGATGGGCCGGGTGTTCGCGTCAGGCGGCGCAGCCACCTCAACCCGAAGGATGCCCGTCACGGTCTGGTCACCGTCGTTCACCACGTACTCGAGGTAGTGCGTGCCGACCTGGTCGCTCGAGAACCTGAACGTGCCGGCGTCGAGACTCGCCGAGATGGTCGCTCCGGTCTTCGCAGGCACGCTCGCGAGACGCAACGTGCCTGTGCCGCCCCGCACATGATCGAGCGGAGAAACGGTGATCTCCTGGCCAGCGTATGTGAGCACGACGAACGGATCGGCGATGATCGGCACCTCGCCAGCAGGCTTCACCGTGACAGTCATGGAGCCTGTGCCATTAGCCCGTCCGTCGGAGACCACGAGCACGACCGACCTGAGCGAGCTCGCGGCGCCGCCCTCCGAGAACACGACGCTGCCCTCTGGCTTGTAGCTCACCGCATCGGGTATCGCTGTCTCGGCCGAGGCGAGGTAGAACGCGTCACCGTCAGGGTCTACCCAGTCGCCGAGCACCGAACTCGTGACTCTCGCTCCGGAAGCAACGAGTGCCTTCGTCTGGCGCACCTGCTGCGGCGGGGAGTTTTCGGATGGCTGGCGCACGGTCACGGTCACCGTCGCGCTGGCTGTGCCTCCCCTGCCATCGCTGATGCTGTAGTGGAACGCGACAGAACCGCTCGCGCCACTGACCAGCGTGATCTGCACCTGCTGGCGATCATTGATCAGGTCGAGCCTGCCGATGCTCTCGTTGATCGGATCGACGTCGGAGATGAC
>JAODLU010000131.1 GCA_025464125.1 Microbacteriaceae bacterium
ATCACGATGAGCTTCAGTCCGGCTGGCCACTCGCTCGACGCGTGGGCCTCAAGCATGTAGTCGATGCCCTGCCACGGGGCCAGCGAGCCGAAGTACAGCACATACTCGCCGAGACCTTCGCGTGGAGCGGTGTCGAAGAAAACGTCGGCGACGCCGGTCGGCATGACCTCGATGGTCGTGCCGAACCGTTCGGTGGTCGCTGCGCGGGAGATGGAAGCCTGCACCCAGGGGATGAGGCCTTCTGTGACGACGATGATGCGGGATGCCGTGACCACGCTGGTTTGCATGAGCTTCCTGGCCCCAGGCACGCGGCGCAGCCAGGGGTTCGCCTCATAGGCCGACTCGTCGTTGCCCTGCACGAGGAGCAGCACCTGGCCTCGCCTGCGGAGCCACAGCGGCGAGACGAATGCCAGGAACGGGTGCCAGCGCGCCACGAGCACGCCGCCGTTCGCGCGCGCCCTGGCCTGTCGGACGAGGGACAGCAGACGCCGCGCGCGCGCGACCGGGTTGCTGCCCCGTGCCTCGGAGGTGATCGTCGTGAGCACGGAAATGCCTGACGCGCGCAGGCGCTGGCGGGTGCCATCCAGATGGGTTCTCGCGGCCGACCCGCTCCTGGTCGGCTCGAGCCAGAGCAGGGTTACCCCGGTGGAGCTGGCGGGTGTGGCGGTCACCACTCCAGTCTCCCAGTCACGACGACGTGCTGTGGCGGCTGACACTGTTCCACGCGTCGAGCAACGCGGTTCGCTGGGACTGGTCAGTGTGATCGGCGAGTGCATGGCGACTCAGGCCGACCAGTGCCACGCGGGCGTCTTCGTCGGCGAACTCGGGCCAGCGGTCTGCGAACTCTTCAGGGCGCGAGATCATCGCGGGCAGGCCCTCGTCATCAAACGCGGGAATGCGCCTCACCACCGTGGCGACCTCGAGAGCCTCAGCCTCCAGCACCGCGATCGGGAAGCCTTCCCATGCTGCTGTGTGCAGGTAGAGGTCGGCTTTGCTGAGAGCCTCGAGCCCGGCGCTTCTGGTGAGCCATCCTGTGACCTGGACGCCGGCAGCAGTGAGTTCAGCCTCGACGCTGGCGTCGCCGCCGCCGATCCACCGCGCTTCTACGTCGACTCCTGATTCACGCAGCGCCCGTATGGCTGCAATGAAATAGTGCGGATCTTTTTGTGGCCCGATCCGTCCGGCTCCGGCAACGACGAGGCGCGCGGCGCCCGCCCCAGGACGGTATCTCGGCAGCACTGGTGTCACCGTCGCCACGTTAGGCACGTAGATCGCTCGCGCACGCGAGGCGGGCCAGCGTGAGAGCTGAAGCTCCCGCCTGGAGCACACAGCGAACACTGCAGTGTTGCGGGAGAGAGCCCACTCGGTGAGCCGGATGCACAGCCGCGCTACTGCGGACAGGTCCCGTCTCTCGAACGCGTAGCAGTGCGGCGAATACACGATCGGGCGCTTAGCGCTGGACCGGAGGCCGAGTCGCACGTATACGCCAGCGCGGCTCGAGTGCGCGTGCACGATGGAAGCCCCGAGTTCGCTGGCCACTCGACCGATGGACCGTGCCCGCTTCAGGTGCCCGTGCGGCATCCGGTGCACGCCAGCGAAACCGGCCAGGTCGGACCCGGCCGCAGGCGAATCGGCGCGCTCAGAGAACAGCAGGTGATGCTCGAACTCTGGCGTGTTGCGAACGTAGTCCTTGATGGCGGCCGCGACTCCGGATGCGACGCCTTCGCTCACGTGCAGCACTACCGGCCGAGGTCGCTGCCCATCTGGATCGACGCTCACACCAGGTCCGCGTACGATCCGACTCGCGGCTCGAGCCACTGGATCTGACGGGCGAGCCCCTCGGAGAGACTCACCTGCGGTGACCAGCCCAGCGAGTCCATGGCCGCAGCTGATGACCCCCCGGTTCGATCCACGTCGCCGGCAACCCTGGCGCTTCGGTCTATCGCAATCGTGGTGCCGATCAATGACTCGAGTGCCGTGAAGATGTCATTCACCGAGACGCTCGCGCCCCCGGAGATGTTGAAGACGGAGCCGCCAGCAACTCCGGTTGCCGTCGCGGCGGCGATGTTAGCCCGCACGACATCATCGACGAAGGTGAAGTCGCGGATCTGTTCACCAGTGCCGAAAAGCTGGATCGGTCGCCCGAGCAAAGCGCGGGAGATGAACCTGGTGAAGGCCATGTCCGGCCGCTGCCGGGGCCCGAAGACGGTGAAGTATCGCAGGGACACGGTCGGCACCCCGAAGTTGCTGGCGTACAGGCCCATCAGGTGTTCTGCCGAGAGCTTCGTCACCCCGTACGGGCTCACCGGGCGTGGCCTGTCAGTCTCAAGCGTCGGGTAGCGCTCGGCCTCCCCGTAGACGGACGAGGACGATGCGTAGACGATGCGCTCGATCGCTGGGGAAGCCTGCGCGGCCTCCAGCAGTCGCTGGGTCGCCAGGATGTTGTGGTGCAGGTAGGTGTCGAACGTCGCGCCCCAGGATGCCCGAACACCTGGCTGCCCGGCCTGGTGAAATATCGTGTCGACGCCCTCGAGCAGCCCTTCGAGGTTGGCGGTCACGAGATCCTCGTCGTGCACTTCGACCCCGGCTTCACGAAGCACCGCCAGGTTGTCGGTTTTGATCGACAGGGGGTAGTAGTCGGTGAACGAGTCGATGCCGACGATGTCGACCGATGGGTAGCGGGCGAGCAGGTATTCGCCGAGCGTACTTCCAATGAATCCGGCGATGCCGGTGATCAGGACACGTTTCACGGTTGAGACGACTCCTGACTCTAAGGAACTGGGCCTCTCGCGGGTCACGAGCCTACCGGATGCCGCGTGGGTGCAGCCCGGGGCGGATAATGGCGGCATGCCCGATGTCACTGTGGTGGGGAGTGGCCCGAACGGGATGGCGGCCGCTGTGACTATGGCGCGTGCCGGTCTGACGGTCGAGGTTTTCGAGCGCGAGGCGACGATCGGCGGCGGGGCGCGCAGCCTGCAACTCACGCTTCCGGGATACCTCCACGATGTGGGTGCCGCCGTGCATCCGATGGCCTTCGCCTCCCCTTTCTTTCGTTCCTTCGAGCTCGACAGGCGAGTGGACTTCGTCGTGCCGGAGGTGTCGTACGCGCATCCGATCGGTTCAGGCGGCGGCGTCGCTTTCCATGACCTGGATCGCACGGCGGAGCGGTTGGGCGTCGACGGTCGTGCATGGCGGTCGCTGCTGAGGCCGCTCGTAGATCACATCGATGACGTCACCGATTTCACCGGATCGCAGTTGTTGCGCATTCCCCGTGGCCCCGTCACTGCGGCGCGCGTCGGCTTGCGCACCATCGAACAGGGCACTGCACTGTGGAACACCCGTTTTCGCGGTGACTTCGCTGCCGCGATGCTCAGCGGGGTCGCGGCACACAGCATCGGCAGGATGCCTTCGCTCCCGTCGGCGGGAGTGGGTCTCGTGCTGGCGGCGCACGCTCACGCCAGGGGCTGGCCGATCCCGGTCGGCGGGAGCCAGTCGATCATCGACGCGATGCGTGACGACCTGCTTGCTCACGGGGGCGTCATTCATACCGGCACCGATGTCAGCGACGTGCGCGATCTTCCCCCGGCCGCCGTGAACCTGATGGATGTCGCGCCGCGCGCACTGGCCAGCATCGGTGCCGGCGTACTGCCAGACAGCTACCTGCGGCGGATGCGGTCATTCCGCTACGGGGATGGTGTCGCAAAAGTGGACTTCGCGCTGAACGGACCGGTGCCGTGGACACTGCCTGAAGCCAGGCAGGCGGGCACCCTGCACCTTGGCGGAGATCGAGCCGCGATTGCCCTGGCGGAGTCGGAGGTGGCGGCGGGACGGCACGCGGCAGATCCATACGTTCTCGTGTCGCAGCCGTCGCTGTTCGACCCGAGCCGTGCCCCGGCCACGAAGCACAGCCTGTGGGCGTACATCCATGTTCCGCGGGGATCAGACCGCGACCCGACAGCAGATGTGATCCGCATGATCGAGCGCTCGGCTCCCGGGTTCCGCGATCTCATCGAAGCCAGCACGTCGATGTCGGCCATGCAACTCGAGCAGTACGACCCAAACCTCATCGGGGGCGACATCTCCATCGGCGCTCTCTCACTTCGCCAGATGGTGGGCCGGCCGGTGTTCTCGACACGGCCATGGCGCACGCCACGCAAGGGCATGTACCTCGCGTCGTCAGCGACGCCACCCGCGACGGGAGTACACGGCCTGTGCGGTTTCTACGCGGCGAGAACCGCGCTTGCCGATGTCTTCAACCTGCCGGTGCCAGACCTGGGCATCAGCCTGCGCTGACCCGCGCCAGTGGCGGAGGGTGCGATCGAGCACCTCGCCATCGCCTGATCAACCCGAGTTCCGGGAACCATCCCGAGAAGCTGAGACAGAAGAACCCGGCGTAAACGAAGACCTGCTCAGAGAAGTCGATTCCGAGGAGCAGCCACACGCCGATGTGAAATGCGGAGATCAGCAGCAAGCCGAGCCTGAACAGTCCGGGGAAGAACATCAGGATGATGAGGGTGCCTTCCCCGAAGAGAGTTACGTAGTCCAGGAACTTCCAGAAAACGGGACTGTCGATCTGCAGCGCCCATTCGGTCAACGGACCGGGTCCGGTCTGCAGCACCAGGTCTCGCGTGACGTAGGAGTGAGTCGCTTCGCGTGCAGGATCGAGCCACCCTGAAAGCAGTTTCGGAATGGCAGCGGTGAACATCGCGAACGCGATAACGATCGCGAACAGGAACATCGGGTAGCCGGCCGGCGCAGTGGGAGGCCGGTTTCGTTTCCTGAGGGAGTCGATCGACCAGGCGGCGCCCCAGCCGACGATGCCAAGGGCCAGGGGCGCGAGGTCGTACAGGATCAGGTGGTGGATGTTGCCGAACGACCAGCAGAGCCCATGGCAGAGAAGCGACACGACGGTCATCGCGATCGATGCGGCCAGTGTCGACCAGCCGAGGAGCAGCCACAGCGCGACAACGGCCCTCACGATCTCAAGTCCGAGAATGAACCCCGGAGAAGGCAGGCTCGTGAAGAGCTCGAACGGCCCGGGTGGCGGGTACCAGGCCTGGGCGGGCATCGTCGGGATCCACGAGATGTCGTACGGCAGGAACAGCACGTCAAGCGCAAAGAGCATTCGCACTACGGCGAGTGGCCTCGCGCTCGGGCGATAGCCGGCAGTGATCCAGGTGACGGCATCCTGTGCGCCGGTCCACAGCCGGTTCACCATGTGACCTCCCTGACGACGGCCGGGCCGACTGGAGTGCCCGCGACAGCGTCGACGTCGAGGTCGATGGGGACCCAGCTGAATTCAAGACCGACCGGCCGCTTCGAGGCGCTCAAATCCTCAGTTCGCTTCTTCATCCACTGGATCGTCGCTGGTGTGAGCACGGGCGCGTGAGCATCATCCGGACGGAAGAGATAGTCGATCGTAAATCGCGACTCGCTGATGTCCATTGGTGCCATGAACCGCTCGGGCAGAACGGCGCGCCGCGTACCGTCGGCGTACCGGATCTGGATCCCGGGCTCAGCGACGTGGATATGGCCGGTGCGGCTGAGGGTCGGAACGGCGAAGCTCGGCATGCTGACGTTCGGAAACGGCTCGCGGGCTGCGAGCAGGGTGTACGCGCCCTGCACCACAAGAACGACCAGCAGGGCGATCGCAATCCAGA
>JAODLU010000135.1 GCA_025464125.1 Microbacteriaceae bacterium
CGACCTGCACAACACCGCGAACGCCGACCCTGGATGCCCGGTCCAGCTGCTCGCGGGAGTCGAGCCCGACGTCTCCATCGGCGAGCTCGAGGTGGGTGTGAGTGTCGTAGACCGCAACCACGAGTGCCGGCGGAAGGGGTGGGTATGTCAGGTCGCGGTGCCCGTCACCCGGCTCGCGCTGGCGGATGTGCTCGCCAGTGCCATCGGCGCCGGTGGAGTCGGTTGCGGGCGAGCCGGTCACGCGACCGCGGGTTCCGGCGACTCGATGCGGGGAAAGAGCGACGTCTCGAGCGCGGTGACGGCGGAGCCGCCAGTCCACTCCCACGCGGTGCGGATGGGCTGGTCGGCGAGAGCGCCGAGGCCTCCGATGGCAGACCAGAGGCGAGCTGCGGCATCCGGGATCACGGGGGCGAGCAGCACCGCGAGCGTGCCGAGGCCATGCACGACAGTGGCTAGCACCGTGTCAAGCCGCGCGGCATTCGCCGGGTCCTTCGACAGGGCCCATGGTTCCTGCACCGTGATGTAGCCGTTGAGGTCGTCCACAAGCTGCCAGATGGCGGCGAGTGCTTCGTGGATTGCCAGAGACTCGATTGCGGCGTCGGCTTCGAGCGTCACCCGCTGCTCAGTCGCGTAAACCACGGGGTCGAGTTCGGCGACCGGCACCACGCCATCGCGATACTTGATGACCATCGCGATGACGCGTGACGCAAGGTTGCCGAAACCGTTGGCGAGCTCGGCGTGATAGCGGGCGCTCAGGTCTTCCCAGCTGAACGAGCCGTCTGAGCCGAAGCTGATCGCGCTCATGATGTAGTAGCGGAACGCGTCTACCCCGTAGGTGTCGGTAATCTGCGATGGGGCGATGCCGGTCAGTTTCGACTTGGACATCTTCTCGCCGCCGACCAAAAGCCAGCCGTGGCCGAAGACGCGCGTCGGAACCGGCAGTCCGGCGGCCATTAGCATCGCCGGCCAGATCACCGCGTGAAAGCGCGCGATGTCTTTACCGACGACGTGCACTGCAGGCCATCGACGCTCGAACTGCTCGTCGTCGCTGCCGTAACCGATCGCGGTGATGTAGTTGAGCAGCGCGTCGAACCAGACGTAGAGCACGTGACTGTGATCCCTCGGGATCTGGATGCCCCAGTCGAAGCTCGAGCGCGAAATCGACAGGTCGTCGAGACCCTGCTTTACGAACTGGATGATCTCGTTGCGCACACTCTCCGTCTGGATGAAGTCGGGGTTCGACTCGTACAGGTCGAGCAACTTCTGCTGGAAGTCGCTCATGCGGAAGAAGTAGTTCTTTTCCTGCAGGATCTCGACTGGGCGCCCGTGGATCTTGCACACCTGCTGGCCTGCGTAGTCGCAATCCGGAGTCTCCATCAGGTCGTCGAGCTGCTTGTATTCCTCGCAGCCGACGCAGTAATAGCCCTCGTACTCGCCGGAGTAGATGAACCCGTCATCGTAGAGCTTCTGTAGGAATGTGACGACTGCCGTCTCGTGGCGCTCGTCGGTGGTGCGAATGAAGTCGTCGTTCGCGATGTTGATCGTCTTCAGCAGCGGGAGCCATGCATCCGCCACCAGCTTGTCAGCCCATGCCTTCGGGGTCGTGTCGTTGGCGACCGCCGTGCGCAGGATCTTCTGGCCGTGCTCGTCCGTGCCCGTCAGCAGCCAGGTATCGTCTCCGGCCTGGCGATGCCAGCGCGCGAGAACGTCTGCGGCCACCTCGGTGTACGCATGACCGATGTGCGGCACATCGTTCACATAGAAGATGGGCGTCGTTATATAGAACGGGTTTCCGGCGGCCATGGCAGCCATTCTAATTGCTGGAGCTTCGCCAGGCCGCTGCGTTACGCCCCGCCGCTACGGAGCCGGATGCACGTCCAGCACGATCTTGCCGAATCCGTGACGTTCGGCGAGGCGCTCGTAGGCAGCGCGCACCTCGCCGAGAGGGAAACGGGCGTACACCGGCAGCGCCAACTCGCCGCGCTCGAGCATGGCGAGCAGCTCGAGCATGGTGGGCCTCGCCTCGACCGTGCTCATGCCCCGCGCCTTGACCCCGTGGCGCTCGACCGCGCCGAAATCGATGATGGTGTCGATGCGGTCGCGGGCGACCCCGAGCTCCAGGGCCAACTCCACGTTGCCCGAGCCGTGCAGGTCGAGGAAGGCATCTACGCCATTGGGCGCCACTGCCCTGATGCGATCGGCCACGCCATCGCCATAGGCGACAGGCAGCACGCCGTATTCGCGCAGCGCGTCGTGGTTCTCCTCGCCCGCCGTGCCGATCACGGTCGCGCCGGCCAGCACCGCGAGCTGGCTGGCGACGCTGCCCACCCCGCCGGCGGCTCCGGCGATCACGACAGTATCCCCGGGCTTCAGGTCGATCGACGAGATCGCGGCAACGGCCGTCGTGCCTGCAACGAACAGGGCTCCTGCCTCGTCCCAGCTCACCCCGAGCGGCTTCGGCACGACGTGCGAGGCGAGAAGGGTGACGAACTCGGCCTGCGAGTTGCGCCAGTCCGAGAAGCCGACGAACTGGTCACCAATGGCCACGGAGTCCACCGCTGGGCCGACAGCCGTGACCACCCCGGCGAAGTCGCTGCCGACGCCT
>JAODLU010000156.1 GCA_025464125.1 Microbacteriaceae bacterium
CTCCGCCGATCAACGAACCGAAGATGGCGATTCCGCCCTCCCAGATGAAGAAGACCGCCCAGATGTTGCGACCAGCACCGAAATAATCATCCGGGTGAGTCAGCACGTGGAAGATGCGCGCCCCAACAATGCCGAATGGAACCGCCCAGAGCGCGATGTCGAGAACGATCCCGGCGTCCGCCCCCCTGCGCTTTAGCCTGTATCCCGTGAAGATCGTCGCAGCGACGATGCCCACGATAATGCAGACGGCATATGCGTGGATGTCCAGGTTGAACCCGACCCAGCTCAGCCCGATGTCCCGCAGCCATTGGCCGAGGTTGAAGACCTGCCACGCGGGATCAGGGCTGGGAATACTCAGGGGGAGAACCACCGGAAGTGCCTTTCGTGCTGGCTGGCGTGCGGAGAGCTAGCTAAGGGTACAGCCTGCGGCAAGCGACGATGCTGTGCGGGCGACGCCAGCTACGCCGCCCTCAGCCAGTGA
This sequence comes from Microbacteriaceae bacterium, assembly GCA_025464125.1. Classification (GTDB taxonomy): domain Bacteria; phylum Actinomycetota; class Actinomycetes; order Actinomycetales; family Microbacteriaceae; genus Lacisediminihabitans. The sequence goes on from JAODLU010000156.1 coordinate 482, forward strand.
CCGGACGAGCGCAGAACCTACGATCGCGCCGTCAGCGTATGCCAGCACTTCACGCACCTGGTCGCCTGTGGAAATGCCGATTCCGACGCAGGCATTCTCGGCGCCGGCGTCGCGAAGGCGCGATACGAGCGATCGGGCCGCAGCATCCACATCCTGCCGCGCGCCCGTGATTCCCATGGTCGACACGGCGTAGACGAACCCGCGGCTCGCCTCGACAACGCCGGCCAGCCGCTCTTCGGTTGACGACGGCGCGGCGAGAAATACGCGGTCGAGGCCGAAGCTGTCGCTGGTGTCGATCCACTCAGCGGCCGAATCGGGTGTGATGTCTGGGGTGATCAGCCCTGCTCCCCCTGCGTCGCGCAGGGAGCCGGCAAACCGGTCGAGGCCGTACTGCAGCACCGGGTTCCAGTACGTCATGACGAGCACTGGCGCATTCACCCGTGAACGTATGGCCTCGACCGCCGTGAATACGTCTCGCACGCGAAAGCCGGCGGCCAGTGCCACCTGGGTCGCTTCCTGGATGACCAGGCCGTCCATGACGGGGTCGGAATAGGGAAGGCCCAGCTCCAGGATGTCCACGCCATTCTCCACGAGCGCCACGGCAGCGTCGATACTGGTCGCGAGGTCCGGAAAACCGACGGGGAGATAGCCGATGAGGGCACCGCTGCCTGCATGCCTGCGCGCGGAAATAGTGTGTGCGACCGAAGACGCTGACGTCACCGTCATGCCTGCTGCGCTCCCTCATCGAACAGATCGAACCAGGTGCCAGCTGTCGCCACATCCTTGTCGCCGCGTCCACTGAGATTGACCAGGATGATCGAATCCGGGCCCATCTCGCGCCCGAGCTTGAGGGCACCTGCCAGTGCGTGCGCGGATTCGATAGCCGGAATAATGCCCTCCGTGCGGCTCAGCAGACGCAGGGCATCCATGGCCTCCGTGTCGGTCGCCGGCAGGTATTCGGCCCTGCCGATGTCTGAAAGCCACGCGTGCTCAGGCCCAACTCCGGGATAGTCGAGGCCTGCAGAGATGGAGTGGGACTCGATCGTCTGGCCGTCTTCGTCCTGCAGCAGGTAGCTTCGGGCACCGTGCAGGATGCCGGGCCGCCCGCGTTCGATCGATGCGGCGTGGCGGTCGGTGTCCACACCGTCGCCGGCAGCCTCGAAGCCGTAAAGCTTGACCTCAGGATCGTCGAGGAAAGCATGGAAGATGCCGATGGCATTCGATCCGCCGCCGACGCAGGCCGCAACTGCGTCAGGGAGCCTGCCCGTGAGGTCGAGAACCTGCTGGCGGGCCTCTTCGCCGATGATCTTCTGGAAGTCACGCACCATCGCAGGGAATGGATGCGGCCCTGCCGCTGTACCGAAGACGTAGTTGGTGGTCTGCACCGAAGTGACCCACTCACGGTAGGCCTCATTTATGGCGTCCTTGAGCGTGCGCGAGCCGGTGGTTACCGACACGACCTCCGCACCGAGGAGTCGCATTCGCGCGACGTTCAGCGCCTGGCGCTGCGTGTCTACCTCGCCCATGAATATGGTGCACTCGAGCCCGAAGAGCGCCGCGGCCGTGGCTGTTGCGACACCGTGCTGTCCGGCACCGGTCTCGGCGATCACGCGCTTCTTGCCGATCTTGCGGGTGAGCAGTGCCTGGCCGAGCACGTTGTTGATCTTGTGCGACCCGGTGTGATTGAGATCTTCACGCTTCAGGATTATGCGTGCGCCGCCTGCATGCTCCGCGAACCGGGGAACCTCGGTGATGATAGACGGCCTGCCCGTGTACGTGCGGTGCAGTTCGGCAAGCTCCGCCTTGAAACCAGGATCGGTCTTGGCCCACTCGTACGCTGCAGTCAGTTCATCGATTGCCGCAATGAGTGATTCGGGCATGAAACGGCCGCCGTACTCGCCGAAGAACGGGCCTTGCTGGTCACGTAAAGCCATCAGGGAGTCCTCTCCTTCACTGCATCTGCCATGTCACGGTACCCGGCCGGCCCGGCGGTCATGCTGCGAGGAACTCGGCGAGGGTGGCCACCGGGTCTCCAGTGACGAGAGCTTCACCGACGAGCACGACGTCAGCCCCGGCCTGCCGGTAATGCGCGACGTCTTCAGCCGATTTGACCGCGGACTCGGCAACCCTGATGACTCCCGAAGGAATCTGGCCTGCAAGGGTGCCGAAGAGGTTCTGGTCGAGTTCGAACGTGCTCAGGTCCCGCGCGTTCACTCCGACGAGACCCGCGCCGACGTCCAGTGCGCGGGTAAGTTCCTCTGCGCTGTGGGTTTCGACGAGTGCAGTCATACCGAGCTCGGTGATCAGGTCATGAAGCGATCGCAGCGTGTGCTGGGGCAGCGCTGCGACAATCAGCAGCACGAGGTCGGCGCCAGATGCCCGCGCCTCGAACACTTGGTAGGGCAGGCCGATGAAGTCCTTGCGCAGCACAGGCACCGTAACTGCAGACCTCACGGCTTCGAGGTCGGCCAGGGAGCCGCCGAACTTGCGCCCCTCGGTCAAGACGCTGATGGCACTCGCTCCACCGGTCTCGTAAGACACTGCGAGGGCAGCCGGATCGGGGATCTCCGCAAGCGCACCCCGTGAAGGGCTAGAACGCTTCACCTCAGCGATGATGCGGACGCGTTCGCGCGGGGCCAGCGCTGCAAGCGCGTCGAGAGCGGCGGGACGAGCTAGTGCGTCGGCTTCGACCTGGGCGAGCGAACGCTCGGAAAGGCGTTCCGAAGCATCAGCCAGCGCCCCGGAAAGGAGATCGGAGAGCACCGGGCGCTCAGTCGTCTTTCGACGCGTATTTGGGGCCGTAGACCCCATAGCCGAGCCGGGAGAGAACGAGGCCGGCGATGAGCCCGACAACGAGGAGACCCGCTGACGCCCACACGATTACCGGAAGGTCGAAGAAGAAGGCGACTGTGCCGATCGCGAACGCGACGAGCATGATGATGACGGCCGTCCACGCGGCAGGCGAGTTACCTTCGCCCGGCTCCTGGAATTCTTCGCTCACAACACTCCTTGGTCGATGTTCACCCAAAAGTCTAGCGTGAGCGTGGCCGTCCCTCCGGGCCGCCACGGCGAGCCAGTCGGGGTCGTTCAGGTCGGGTCAGTGCCCGTGCTCAGGCTGTCCCAGTCCGAAACCGGGTTTGGTGTGCCATCCGGTTCGAGACGTACCGCAGAATACTTGCGCGACGAGCCCGGCCACCGCCTGCCGGTAACGACGACGAAAACTCCGAAGGCCATGATGAGCACGCCCGCGACGGCCGTGATGGATGGCCAGGCACTTGATGACACCGAAGCGACGAGAGACGCTACCGAATCCCGCCCGCTCACGCCGGTTGCGCTGGTGACCAGTTGTGCTGACGCCTGAACGGGGTCGGCGATGGCCAGCACAGCAGAAAGCCCGACGGTGAAGCCGATGAGAAGTTCCAATACGCCAAGCACGATCCTGAAGACCGGGCCCGCAATAGCTAGTGCGGCGACTAGGGCCAGGCCTGCCAGTGCGAGGGCGATGAGAGCAGGAGCCGCCACGTCTCCCGTGGCGACAAGCGGGGACTGCGAACCGGAGCCGGCCAGCTTCAGCACGAACCACTGGCTGGTCCAGGAGAGGAGGGTGAGCCCGCTCAGCAGCACGCCGAGGATCAGGCTCCAGGACTTCAGCCTGCGCGAGCTCGCCAGCGACGCGCCCGGGCCACCTGCTGTCTCGCCTGCTGCGCTGCTGGTCATTGGAGCCTGCGCATAGCGTTGGCAACAGCAACAGCCCGCAGGGGCGCGGCGGCCTTGTTCTGCGACTCCTGGAATTCGGTCGCCGGATCCGAGTCAGCAACCAGGCCCGCTCCAGCCTGCACGCGGGCAACACCTCCGGAAATCGTGGTCGTCCTGATCGCGATGGCGAGATCGAGATCACCCGCGAACCCGAAATAGCCGACCACACCTCCGTAGAGGCCTCGCTGGGCGGCCTCGAGTTCATCGATTATTTCGAGGGCTCTCGGCTTGGGAGCACCGGAGAGCGTGCCTGCCGGGAACGTTGCCCTGAAGACATCCAGCGAATTCGCATCCGGCCGCAGGTTTCCCTCTACCGACGACACGAGATGCATGATGTGGCTGAATCGCTCAACCTGCATGAACTCGCTGACTTCAACGGTGCCCGGAGTGCACACCTTCAGCAGGTCATTGCGGGCGAGGTCGACCAGCATGAGGTGTTCAGCTCGCTCTTTAGGGTCGCCGAGAAGGTCTTCTGCGAACTGCTGGTCTTCCTCTGGGCCCTCGCCACGCGGGCGCGAGCCTGCGATCGGGTGCATGTATACGCGGTTGTTCTCGACCTTGACCAGTGCCTCCGGTGACGAACCCACTATCCAGTACGGTTCGCCATCCGGATCGAGCAGTGAAAGCAGGTACATGTACGGGCTGGGATTCAGCGTTCGCAGCACCCGGTAGACATCGATCGGGTCAGCGGTGATCTCGTGGTCGAAGCGCTGCGAGATGACCACCTGGAACACGTCGCCGTCCCTGATGTACTTCTTCGAACGCTCGATAGCGTCGTGGAACTCGGCGGGCTGGATGCGTGCGGTCGGCGTCGGGGCGACTGTCAGGTCGACCTCCGCAAGCCACGCCTCAGCGGGCTCGCCAAGACGCTGCTGCATTGCATCGAGCCGTGACTGGGCTCCTGCCCACAACTGGTCGGCAGTTTCCGCATCGTCATTCAGCGCGGTGGCAATCAAGAGAACCGTGCCGTCGCGGTGATCGACGACAACGAGTTCCGACACGAAGCTGAAAGCCTGGCCGGGGATCTGGAAATCCGCGGGCGGGATGTTCGGCAGGCGCTCGATCTGCCTGATCGCCTCCCAGCCGATGAATCCGACGAGTCCCCCCGTGAGTGGCGGATGCCCGGGCACCGGCGGAGTACCCCATCGCTCGTAAAGATGGCCGAGTGCTTCAAGGGGCGCTGTCGGCGCACCAGCGCCAAGGGCGCGGGCGGCCGATACGCCGTAATCGAGCCACACTGCCGATCCATCACGCTGGGTAAGCACACCGAAACTCGAGACCCCGATGAAAGAGAACCGGGACCAGATGCCGCCCTGTTCGGCGGATTCCAGCAGGAACGTGCCGGGCTCGCCAGCTGCGAGCTTGCGGTAGATGCCAACTGGCGTCTCGCCGTCGGCGAAAAGTTCACGGATCACCGGCACGACCCGGTGGCCGTCGAGCAGGGTATCGAACTGTGCCCTGGTGGTCGTTTCACGCATCAGCTGCTCCGGTGACGGGCTCGAGCGGGTCGACATCGAAACAGGCATGCGCGCCAGTGTGGCAGGCGGCGCCCACCTGCTCGACTGAGACGAGCAGCGTATCCGCATCGCAGTCGAACGCTGCTGCCTTTACGTACTGGGCGTGACCTGAGGTGTCCCCCTTGCGCCAGTACTCCTGGCGCGAGCGCGACCAGAAGGTCACCCTGCCAGTGGTCAGCGTGCGCCGCAACGCCTCGGCATCCATGTAGCCGAGCATGAGCACCTCTTTACTGTCCCACTGCTGGATGATTGCCGGGAGCAGGCCGTCGTCGTTGAAAGTCGCTCTGCCCAGAACTGCGTCGATTGCTGTGTCCATCGTTCTACCTCACCGAAATTCCCGCTGCAGCCAGTTCCCGTTTCACATCGCCGACTGTCAGTTCGCCATTGTGGAAGACGGATGCCGCCAGCACTGCGTCAGCGCCTGCAGCAACAGCCGGCGCGAAGTCCGTGACCGCCCCGGCGCCACCGCTCGCGATCACCGGCACGCTGCTGATCTGCCGCATGGCGGCTATCAGCTCCAGGTCGAAGCCCTTCTTCGTGCCGTCCGCGTCGATCGAGTTGACGAGCAGCTCGCCAGCACCCCGCTCGACCGCCTCGATGGCCCACGCTATGGCGTCGATGTCCGTGTCCGTGCGGCCGCCGTGGGTGGTCACTATCCAGCCGCTGTCACTGCGGTCCGAACGGCGAACGTCGAGTGACAGTACGAGCGCCTGCGCTCCAAACCGGTCGGCGATTTCTCCGAGCAGTGCAGGGCGCGCGATGGCCGCGCTGTTCACGCCGATCTTGTCGGCTCCATTTGCCTGTAGCCGCGCCACATCTTCCGTCGAACGCACCCCGCCACCGACTGTCAGTGGGATGAAAACCTGCGCTGCGGTCGTTCGCACGACCTCGTCCATCGGCGCGCGCTCATCCACGGGCGCCGGCACGTCGAGAACGGTGATCTCGTCTGCGCCCGGCTCGTAGTACCGCCGGG
>JAODLU010000157.1 GCA_025464125.1 Microbacteriaceae bacterium
GGGATCTGCGAGCTGCTGGCCAGCGATGTCAGGATCCGACCCGTGCACCGGCTCGAACATGCTGGGGAAGGTGCCGTCAGGGTTGAGGTTGCCCGAGGCCGCAAGCCCGATGCCGCCGCTGATTGCAGCCGCAAGATCGGTGATGATGTCGCCAAAGAGGTTATCCGTGACGATTACATCAAACCTAGCCGGATTGGTGACCATGAAGATAGTGGCTGCATCGATGTGCAGGTAGTCCACCGCGACATCGGGATACTCGGTGTGAACTGCATCCACTGTGCGCTGCCAGAGCGAACCCGCGTAGACGAGCACGTTGGTCTTGTGCACGAGGGTCAGTGTCTTGCGGCGCTTCATCGCGGCCTCGAACGCGTAACGCACAACCCGCTCGACCCCGTGGGCGGTGTTGATGCTCACCTCGTTGGCGATCTCAAAAGGAGTGCCGACACGGATGCTGCCGCCATTGCCGACGTATGGCCCTTCTGTGCCCTCCCGCACCACCACGAAGTCCACATCTCCCGGGGCCCGCAGGGGCGACTCGACCGAGGGGAACAACCTGGTCGGACGCAGGTTCACGTAGTGGTCGAACGCGAAACGCAGCTTGAGCAGCAGCCCGCGCTCGATGATGCCTCCGGCAAGTTTCGGGTCGCGGGGGTCGCCGCCAACCGCGCCGAGCAGGATGGCGTCGTGCTTCGCGAGCGCCGCCAGGCTCTCGTCCGACAGGATCTCGCCGGTCTGGAGGTAGTGCGTCGCGCCGAGCGGGTATGCCGTGACATCCACCGTCGTATCTGCGGGAAGCGCTGCCTGCAGCACCTTCATGGCTTCGGCGACCACTTCGGGGCCGATGCCGTCGCCGGCGATGGTGGCTAGGGAAATGGTGCGAGGCATCCACCTACCGTATCGCCTCGGGCCTGCAGGATCTGGCCGCGCGGCGGACTCTTTGGCGGGCCTTTTAGCCATCCTGCTGGAGGGACGGTGTACCGTGCGTGCCACCAACCGAAAGGACTACCCCATGGGTATCGGAACCGGAATCTTTCTCTTCGTCGTCGGCGCCGTGCTGGCCTTCGCGCTCAACGTGCAGGTGAGCTGGATCGACCTGCACCTGGTGGGATACCTGCTGATGGGCGCAGGCGTTGTCGTGGCGATCATCTCGGGCATCCTGCTGGCGCGCAAACGCCAGTCGATCACGACTGTGCATTCGGGTGTCGACCCGGCCAGCGGCGAGCAGGTCGCGCAGCGCCGCACCAGCACGACCGACGACCGCCTGTAGGCGCGCGCCGGGGACGAGCGCCGGCCACACGCGCGGGTTGCGCCGTCGTATCGGCTAAGCGCCGGCGCCGCGGCGTCGGCGCACAGCCGAAAGCGCGGCGCTTGAGCGGGGCGTAGGCGCACGCGTGCACGTTAAGCGCTTGACGAGGCGGGTGTGCTGGGGCACACTCGTCTAGACGACGGAGGCTTCCATGACACTTCATGAAGAGGGCGCACAAAAGATCGCGTGGGCGCGGCAGAACATGCCGCTGCTCGCCGGGCTGCGGGTCACGTTCGAGCGGGAGCTCCCGCTGGCCGGCCGCACAGTCGCCATGGGCCTGCATGTCGAGTCGAAGACAGCCGTGCTCGCCGAACTGCTCGTCGCTGGCGGGGCATCCCTCACCATGACCGGCAGCCCGGGAACGACGGATGACGCCGTAGCCGAAGCTCTTCGGCAGGACCTCGGCATCCGCGTGCTCGGGCAGCGCAGCGATAGTTACGCGGACCAGCTGGAACACGTGAAGGAGTCCCTGGCGACGAAGCCCGACCTCATCGTAGACAACGGTGCCGACCTGATCGCCGCCGTCATCGAGTCAGGCCAGGGCGGCGTGTTCGCAGCCACCGAGGAGACGATGTCTGGCGCGCTGCGCCTGCGCGGCGAACTCAGCGGCAGGGTGCCGTTCCCCGTCATCGTGGTCAACGACAGCCCGCTGAAACTGATCGTCGAGAACGAGAAAGGCATTGGGCCCGCTGTGCTCGACGGGTTCAACAGGGCCACCAACACGATCGTCGCCGGTCGCACCTTCGCACTCTTCGGATACGGCACTGTCGGCCGCAGCATGGCCCGAACCCTGCGCGCAGACAACGCGACCGTGCTGCTCGTCGAAACCGACCCCATCCGGGCTCTCGAAGCGGCGCTGGACGGCATGCTCGTCATGCCCATCGAGCAGGCGCTGCCCCTCGCCGACGTCGTGATCACCCTCACCGGCAGGCCAGGCATCGTGCGAGCCGAGCATTTCGGGCTGCTGCGTGACGGCGTGATGCTGGCGAACGTGGGTCACTTCAGCACCGAAATCGATGTGGATGCCCTGCGGTCTGCCGCGACATCCGAAACCGTGCTGGCACCTCACGTCGTGCAGTACGACCTGCCGACCGGTAAGTCGGTGCGGCTGCTTGCCCGCGGTGAAATGCTCAATCTGGCCGCGGCCACCGGACATGCGATCGAGGTCATGGACGTCGGATTCGCGCTGCAGGGCCACTCGGTGCACGCCCTCGCGACCAGGCTCGGGGACTTCATCGCGGGCGATCAGCTCGTGCCGCACTCGATCGACCTGACGATCGCCACGGACATCCTGAAGACGATGCCCGCGGCGCGCTGGGCCGAGTAACTCGGGCTCAGGTCTCGAGACGCGCGATGGTGCGTTCGAAATACCGGACGAGGGCCTGGTTGTTCTCGCCGACGACCGCCAGCCGGTATGCCGCGACAGCAGCGGTCGGGTCGCCCTGGCGCTCGGCCACATCCCCGATTGCCGATTGCACCCGCCGTGCGAACTCACCGGTTGCCTCGCCGGCCATGGCATGAAGCTCAGCAGCTGAACGAGCGAGCTCCCCGGCATGGCTCCTGGCGATGATCGCGCCGAGACGCACCACGGGTGCCGGCCACACCCGCAAAAGCCCGTGGTAGAGGGTCGAAATGGCGCCCCAGTCGGTTTGTTCCCAGCTCGGTGCGGAGCTGTGTAAACCTGCGATGCCCGCCTGCAACGCGAAGCGGCCGCCGCCCGGCAGCGCTCGAGCGGCCAGGTCGAGGCCTGCGCGGATGCGCTGCCTCCCCCAGGCTGACCGATCGACCTCGGCCAGCGTCAGTGCCATTCCTTCCGCCGTCGTCCGCGCCGGACGTCGCCCCTCCCCCAGCTCGATGATCGCCAGGAGTCCGAGCACCTCGCTCTCGCGCGGGTACTCCGCGGCCACGGAACGAGCAAGGGAAAGCGCGAGGGCGGCGAGTCGGGCATCCATCAATTCGTCGCCGGCGGGCGCTGTGTGACCGAGCGTGTAGACCCCGTAGACGGCCGTCAGCACAGACTCCAGTCGGCGGTCGCGCTCGGGGCCGTCGGGCCAGGCGAACCCGTCGCCGCCACGCGCCAGTGCCTTCTTCGCCCGGGTGAGTCGAGCGGCAATGGTCGCCTCGCGCACTCCGAAGAAGTCGGCGATGTCTGCCACCGGCACGCCACAGACGATCCGGAGGGCGAGCACCACCTGCTGTTCAGTCGAGAGGATGCGATCGCAGGCCACGAAGATAAGGGTGAGCCGGTCATCCGCCGGGTCAGCTTGCTCACCTTCCGGCTCTACGAGCATGGGCAACTTTGCGCGTAATACCGCATCGCGTCGAAGTGAATCGATCGCAATTCGTCGGGCCGCAGTCGTGGCCCACGATCCCAGATTGTCGATTCGCTCTCCGCGTGCGATCAGCCCTGCTGCCCTCGCGAAGGCTTCCTGCGCGGAATCCTCTGCGAGGTCCAGGTCGCGAAAGCTCCGAAGAGTGGCCCCGACAACGCGAGGCCACTCTTCAGCGAAAGCTTCCGCGAACGTGATCACATCGCCATGTCCCAGATGGGACGCACCTCGATGCGGTTGTCCGTCGGGCACAGCGCGGCGAGTTCCCTG
>JAODLU010000178.1 GCA_025464125.1 Microbacteriaceae bacterium
CAGCCCCGCCGGCGCTGGCGTCGCAGGATTGCAATGCAATCCCCACAGCTCCAGCGCAATCAGCTGAGCGTTATCGCGGGCTTCCAGCCAAGCACGGCCAGTGCCACGACGAGGATCGTGATGCCCAGAAGGATCAGCAGGATCGCGATCAGCCACCAGGGGCTGCGATTGGGCGTCCTGGGTGCGCCGACCGTTCTTCGATTTCGACCTCGGGATGCCGCAAACATGGTCGTAGGCTACGCCATCAGCAGCTTTTCGAGGGAAACTCTGGTGTCATGTGTCAGTTCTTCCTGTGGCGCCAGACTTCCGCGAACCAGAAGCGATGAGCGAGCGCTCCGCCGACAAGGGCGAGTAACGCGGTGGCCAGCACAATCGCCAGCACCACGTTCTGGCCCGTCGGGTCAGAGACCTGGCCCACCCGCTGCTCCGGGTCGAGTCCCTCCCAGTAGTCCACGGCAGGTCGCGGCGAGAAGGTTGGCGAAGGAGAGGGTGTGGGCGTCGGCGTGACGACCGCTGGGGCCAGCGTCGGCGTCGGCGTGGTGGTACGCGGCCTGGTCGTTATCACGCTCGTCCCAGCGTCGCCGATGTCGGCGGACTGCTCGGGCTCAGGCTCCGGGCTCGTACTCTCCGAAGGTGCAGGGGACGGCGAGGTGTCGACCGGTGGATCGCTCGGGTCAACCGGCGGGTCAGTGAAGTCCGTCGGGTTTGGCACCGGCCCGACGGGGTGCGCTGCTGCTTCTGCAGGTCGGGGGCTGGCCGTGAGACCAATGCCCACCGGCGCGAGGATGACCACGAGCAGGGCGACGACAACTGAGGGCGCGACGCGCACTTCTACCCCCTGCCCAGGCAACTAAGAGTTGCGCTCAAATGATGGCACGCCTGCGGAATTCTCGCGCAGCCCGGTTGCCCGAACTGGTGCCCGGCGCGCATGTCGGCCTCAGGTATGTACAACTAGGCTGCGACTCTGGAGTGTCAGGTCACGCTCCGGCAGGGGGTGACACGCATGCAGCGGAGGCTGATTACCGGCGCGGTGGCCTTTTACCTCATCGCCCTGCTGCTAGTGGTCTTCTGGCCAACGACCGTCACATCCGGGGTGTCCACCCAGTTCACGGAGGCGCTGCGGTGGCTGCGAATCCACCGTCTCGGAGCACTGAACTTCTGGGTCATCGAGCGCACGGCCAACGTCCTCCTGTTCGTACCCCTCGGCATACTCGCGGCCTATTTCTTTCGATCCGGCGGGCGAATCATTGCAATAGCGACCTGCGCTGCAGCGTCGATGGCAATCGAATTCGGCCAGTACGTGCTGCTTCCTCACCGCTTCGCCTCATGGGATGACGTCGTGTGCAACTCGCTCGGCGGGGCCATCGGGGTATTGATTGTGGTGCTCGCAGAGCGACGCGCCAGGACGCGGCTCGCGTTCGAGGCAGCTCGGACTTCGTGAATTTCTCGTTTCCGCGTCGGTCGCGCAACCGGCAAGCGGCTAACGTCGAGTGAAGTCCGACAGATGGGGAGACGGCCGTGGAACAGCATGCCGAGTCGGGCATCCAGGGTTCCGGGGCTGCGTCCACTCCGTATCCCGCGGTCCAACAATTCAAACCGTCCCGCCCAAATCCGGGGAAACCGCTTGCGCACGGTGAGTGGGAGAAACGCTATGCCCGCCGACTGGCCATCACCGACCTCGTCGTCATCGTGTGGGCGGTCGCGGGGGCCCAGATCGTCAAATTCGGCACCGATCCCGCGCCCGCGATCCTCGACATCAGGCGTTACGAGTTCAACCTCGCGCTGAGCTACACCGCGCTGTCGATCGTGCTGGCCGCGGCCTGGATGATCACCCTCTCGATCTTCGGCACCCGCGACTCTCGCGTGGTGGGGGTGGGTGCCACCGAGTACAAGCGCATCTTCGACGCATCGCTGAGGCTCTTTGGAATCGTTGCGATCGCGGCGTTCCTGCTGCACGTGGATATCGCCAGGAGTTACGTGCTGATTGCCTTTCCGGTTGGCATGCTCGCGCTCATGTTCATGAGGTGGATCTGGCGACAGTGGCTGTCATCGAAACGGAAGGCGGGGCAGTTCACCTCACGGGTCATTCTGATCGGGTCGACGGACACAGTGCTCGAGGTCGCGCAAACCCTCGCCAGGGTTCCACACGCCGGCTACCTCGTCGTGGCGGCGTGGGTTCCGGCGCGAGGCCACGGTGAATATCTCGAGGGCACCACCATCCCTCTCCTCGCCGACATCGATTCCCTCAGTGCGGAGATGGAGCTTCGCGCAATCGACACGGTCATCGTCACCAGCAGCGACGATTTCTCCCCTGCGCGCATCCGCCGGCTGAGCTGGTCGCTCACCCCCGGACGCCAGCACCTGGTCGTGGCGCCGAGCATTACGGATATCGGTGGTCCCCGCATTCACATGCGGCCAGTCGCCGGGTTGCCCCTCGTGCACGTCGAGACGCCGCAGTACGAAGGGATCAAGGCCTTCTCCAAGCGGACCTTCGACATTCTCGTTTCCGGCTCCCTGCTGCTGCTGTTGTCGCCGTTGATGCTCGTGGTCGCGATCGCGATAAGGGTGACAAGCCCTGGGCCCATCCTGTATCGCGCTGAGCGCGTCGGCTACCTCGGCGAACCTTTCGCAATGCTGAAGTTCCGCTCGATGCAGGTCGGAGCCGAACGCGAACTGGCCTCGCTGCTTTCAGCCCAGGGCACTGCAGGCACTCCCCTGTTCAAGATCAGGGACGATCCTCGCGTCACCCCCCTGGGCGGCGTGCTCAGGAAGTATTCGCTCGACGAGCTCCCCCAGCTGTTCAACGTGCTGAGCGGGTCGATGAGCCTTGTCGGGCCGCGCCCGCAGGTCGACGCGGAAGTCGCGTTGTACGACGACGCCACCCGTCGCCGCCTGCTGCTGAAGCCGGGAATGAGTGGCCTCTGGCAGGTGAGCGGGCGCTCAAGTCTCTCGTGGGAAGACGCGATCCGGCTGGATCTCTACTATGTGGAGAACTGGTCACTGACAGCTGACATCGTGATCCTGTGGAAGACGATCCGGGCTGTCGTCACACCTGGGCAGGATGCGATCTGAATGCAGGAGAACGGCAGAAAGTTCGCCAGCAGGCGCATCTGGATTGCGATCGCCCTGCTGGTCGTTCTTGTGGTGCAGGGCGCGTACACCCTGCTCGCAGCCCGCGAGCCGTTTCCGAACGTCAGCATGCCGAGCTTCGCCGTTCCGACCCTCAGCCGCACCGG
>JAODLU010000248.1 GCA_025464125.1 Microbacteriaceae bacterium
CCTCACCCCGCGCGCGCTTCATGTGCTAATCGCACTGAATACCGGTTCGGCAACCGCCACAATCTGGACGAGCGATCTCACGCACGAATACGTGCACGAGAACAGCGCGTACTCCAGCTGATGGGCATGGATGCAGCGACGAAGGCCGCAACCCTCATAGAGTCCTTGCCATGGCTGCAACGCCTGTCGGGCAAGGTGCTCGTCATCAAATTCGGCGGCAACGCCATGATCGACGATGCTCTCAAGCGCGCTTTCGCAGAGGACATGGTCTTCCTGCGGCAGGTCGGGGTTCGTCCTGTGGTCGTGCACGGCGGCGGCCCGCAGATCTCAGCTGCCCTCAAGCAGCGGGGGATTGCCAGCGAGTTTCGCGGGGGCCTCCGGGTCACGAGCCCTGAAGCCATGGTCGTGGTCAGAGAGGTCCTGGCCGAACAGGTCGGGCCAGAGATCGCCGGGCTCATCAACGAGCACGGTCAGCTTGCCCAGGCAGTTTCCGGGGAGACCGGCGGGCTCTTCGTTGGCACGCGTCGAGGCACGACCGTAGACGGTGAGCAGGTCGACCTGGGACTCGTTGGCGAGGTCACTTCTGTCGATCCGGCTGTCGTGCTCGCGCTCCTCGATGCGGGAACCATCCCGGTCATCTCATCCATCGCCCCGGATTCCACCGGCCAGCCCCTCAACGTCAACGCGGACTCGGCTGCTGCCTCGCTCGCGATCGCGCTCGGCGCGCACAAGCTCATGATCCTCACCGATGTGGCGGGCCTGTACAGCGACTGGCCGAACAGGGATTCGCTCGTCTCATCTATTGGCGCTACCGAACTCGAGGGCATGCTGCCATCGCTCGAATCAGGCATGATTCCCAAGATGACTGCCTGTCTCGAGGCTGTTGACGGCGGAGTGCCGAATGCTGCGATCATCGACGGCAGGGTTCCCCATTCCATCCTCCTCGAAGCTTTCACTCCGCAGGGTGCAGGCACCGAGGTTGTTCCCCGCGAGGTGGCCGCGTGATAACCAATGACAACTGGCGGCAGCGCTATGCGGCCGACATGATGGGCACTTTCGGGGCGCCCCAGGCGATGCTCGTGCGTGGACAGGGCTGCTACGTCTGGGATTCCGAAGGAAAGAAGTACCTGGACTTTCTTGCGGGCATCGCAGTCAACGCTCTCGGCCACGCGCATCCTGTGCTGGTTGAAGCTGTCAGCAGGCAGGTTGCGACCCTCGCGCATGTCTCCAACTATTTCGCGTCACCGCCACAGCTCGAACTAGCCGAGCGCCTCTTGCGCATCACCGGGGCCGGCGCTGATGGCCGGGTGTTCTTCGCGAATTCCGGCACAGAGGCGATCGAAGCCGGGGTAAAACTGGCGAGACTCAACCGGGGCAACGGCCGGCGCACCAAGATCCTGTCCCTGGTCAACTCTTTTCACGGTCGGTCGATCGGCGCGCTGTCCCTGACGGGCAAGGCTTCTCTTCGCGAGCCATTCGAGCCCCTCTTGCCTGGCGTCGAGCACATCGACAGCACCATCGAGGCGCTCGAAGCTGCGATGGACGACTCAGTTTCCGCACTCTTCGTTGAGCCCATCAAGGGTGAGGCCGGCGTGCTTGACCTGCCCGATGGCTACCTGAAGCGGGCACGGGAACTGACCAGTGAGCATGGTGCCCTGCTCATTCTCGACGAAATCCAGACCGGCATCGGTCGGTCGGGCACATGGTTCGCCTTCCAGCAGCACGGCATAGTTCCGGATGCGCTGGCCATCGCCAAGGGAATAGCCGGTGGTGTTCCGCTCGGCGCCCTGGTCACCTTCGGCGCGGCCTCCGACCTGTTCAGTGCAGGACAACACGGCTCGACCTTTGGCGGCAACCCGCTCGCGACCGCCGCTGGCAATGCAGTGCTCGGAGAGATCGAGCGTGCCGGACTGATAGAGAACGCCCTTCTGCGCGGTGAGCAGCTTCGGTCGATCATCGCGGCTATCGGCTCACCCCTCGTCAGGGAGATCCGCGGTTCAGGCATCCTGGTGGGTGTCGGACTCACAAAACCGGTCGCCGCCGAGCTCTCGAAGGCTGCGTTCGCGCTCGGGCTGATCGTCAATGCACCAAACGAGTCGAGCATCCGCATTGCGCCGCCCCTCATCGTCGGCGATGCGGAACTCGAAGAATTCCGCATCCTGTTCACCAAGGCCATGGAGGCCATCTCATGACCCGCCACTTCCTCCGCGATGACGACCTGAGCCAGTCCGAGCAGTCAGCCATCCTCGATCTGGCACTGGAACTCAAGAAGGACCGTTTCAGCACCAGGCCGCTCGCCGGCCCGCAGACTGTCGCGGTCATATTCGACAAGTCGTCCACGCGAACGAGGGTCTCTTTCGCAGTCGGCATCGCTGATCTCGGCGGCAGCCCGCTCATAATCAGCACCGCCAGCAGCCAGCTCGGCGGCAAGGAAAGCCCGAGCGACACGGCACGGGTTCTCGAGCGGCAGGTTGCGGCGATCGTCTGGCGCACCTACGCCCAGTCGGGTCTCGAGCAGATGGCACTCAATACCACGGTGCCCGTGATCAATGCGCTCTCTGACGAGTTCCATCCCTGCCAGCTCCTTGCGGACCTCCTCACGATTCGCGAGCATCGGGGCGAGCTGTCCGGGCTCACGGTCACGTTCCTCGGAGACGGATCAAGCAACATGGCCCAGTCCTACTTGTTGGCCGGCGCAGTCGCTGGCATGCACGTGCGCGTTGCGTCTCCAGTCGAATTTTCGCCGGCCGATGCGGTAGTCGCCGATGCGGACCGCGCAGCCCAGACGACCGGCGGTTCAGTCACGCTGTACACGGATCCGATCGAGGCGGTCGCCGGTGCAGACATCGTCGTAACCGACACCTGGGTGTCCATGGGCAAAGAAGAGGAGAAGGCGGCCCGCCTCACGACGATGAGCCCATACAAAGTGGACTCCCAACTCATGTCGCTCGCCAAGCCCGACGCGCTGTTCCTTCACTGCCTGCCAGCAGACCGTGGTTACGAGGTCACGGCCGACGTGATCGACGGCCCGCAGAGTGTCATCTGGGATGAGGCGGAGAACCGCCTGCACGCCCAGAAAGCGCTCATGGTCTGGCTCCTGTCCCGATGACCGTGCACGGCCCATTACGCGGGTCGAGCCGGTCGAGACCTGCCCCATAAACTGAACTCGAACTTCAAGGAGAAACACCCATGGCAGAACGCGTCGTCCTCGCATACTCCGGCGGACTCGACACTTCAGTCGGCATCGGCTGGCTGAAGGATGCAACTGGCAAAGAGGTCGTGGCCCTGGCCGTCGACGTCGGCCAGGGCGGCGAAGACATGAACGACATCCGTCAGCGCGCACTGGATTGCGGCGCCGTCGAATCCATAGTGATCGACGCCAAGGAAGAGTTCGCAGATGACTTCCTCATGCCGGCACTGAAAGCCAACGCGCTCTATCAGAAGCGCTACCCGCTGGTGTCTGCACTCAGCCGTCCGGTCATCGCCAAGCACCTCGCCATCACCGCGAAGAAGCTCGGTGCAGACAGCGTCGCCCACGGCTGCACCGGAAAGGGCAACGACCAGGTGCGCTTCGAGGCCGCGGTGGCGGCACTCGCGCCGGAGTTGAAGAGCATTGCGCCTGTGCGCGACCTCGCGCTGACCCGCGACAAGGCGATCATCTACGCGAACGAGCACAACCTGCCGATTCGCCAGAGCGCCGCGAACCCGTACTCGATCGACAAGAACGTCTGGGGTCGTGCGGTCGAGACCGGTTTCCTCGAAGACCCGTGGAACGCTCCCATCGAGGACCTGTACGAGTACACGATGGACCCGAACGTGCCGAAGCAGGCTGACGAGGTCGTCATCACATTCGAGTCGGGTATTCCTGTGGCACTCGACGGCACCAGGCTCAGCGCTCTTGCCATCATCGAGCAGCTGAACATCCTGGCCGGCAAGCACGGTGTCGGCCGCATCGATGTCGTCGAGGATCGTCTCGTCGGCATCAAGAGCCGCGAAGTGTATGAGGCTCCTGCGGCCATGGCCCTCATCGCC
>JAODLU010000287.1 GCA_025464125.1 Microbacteriaceae bacterium
TGGCGATCGGACTGCTCTACGCGTGCCTCGCCATCGGGCCGATGAGCATCCTGTCGCCGCTCACCGCTGTGGTTTCGGCGATCGTGCCCATGTCTGTCGGTCTAGCGCGCGGCGAGCGGCTGGGGGCTCTCGGCTATGTCGCGCTCGGGGTTGCGCTGGTGGCAGTGGTGCTCGTCGGGTTCGTGCCGGAGAAGGGGGCGGTGCGTCCGTCACTGAAGGGCATACTGATGGCCATCGGTTCGGGCATCATGATCGGGGTTTTCCTGATCCTGATCGACCTGACCCCGCCTGAGTCCGGGCTGGTGCCGCTCGTGATGAACCGGGCAGTCAACAGCGTCATCATGTTCAGCGTCATCGGGGTGCTCGCACTGCTGGCCACCCGTCGTTCCCGCAGCAATCCGGATGCACAGCGCGACACCCGCGGATGGCTTCCGGGCCTCCGCTTCGCCATCGCCTGCGGGGTGATCGACGCAATCGCGAACGCCGGGCTGCTGCTCGGCCTGCGCCTCGGCGACCTCTCGGTTATGTCTGTGCTGACTGCGCTCTACCCGGCTGGCACGATCATCCTGGCCGCCATCGTGCTGAAGGAGCGCATCGCCCCTGTGCAGTACGTCGGGCTTGCGCTCGCGATCGCTGCTGCGGGGATGCTCGCGCTCGCCTAGCCCGCTGACGATAACTCACTAAGCTGCAGTGAGCGGTGGTCGATTCGGCCACCCGGTCGGCACACCTTACCCGTGCGCCAGCATCCTGAGCCCGGCAGGAACCTATGAGCGCGCCCATTTCCGACCCGAAAACCGCAAAAAGCCCACCGAAGGGCACCCGGTCGCGCTGGTGGTCCATGGTCCCTGTCGCGCTCGTTCTCATCGGCGCGGTCGTCACCTGGCAGAGGGTTCCATGGCAGGACCACTTCGTCGTATGGGCCGAAGACGGCGACGTGTTCCTCGCACAGTCGATCCGGCAGGGAGCGTTGCCCGTGCTCCTGCAGGACTACGCCGGCTACCTCCACTTGTTGCCCAGACTGATCGTGGCGCCCATTGCGTGGTTTGCTCCGCTGGTCGCCTACCCCGTGACCGTCTTCGTCGTGTGCGCGCTGTTCGTTGGGCTCGTGGCCGCTGCGGTCTATCACCTCAGTCGGGACCTGGTGCCGTTCATCCCGGCGAGGATCGCTCTAGCCTGCATCACGTTCCTCATCCCGGTCAGCGCACAGGAAGTCATCGGCAATCTCGCGGATCTACACACATACTGCCTATGGCTCGCCCCGTGGATAGTCCTGTCGCGGCCCCGGGGCTGGGCGCCGGCATTCGGCTGGGCCATCGTGATGCTCCTGTGCGCCATGACGGAAATCCAGTGCGTCCTGTTCCTGCTGGTGGTGCCCTTCCGCCTGCGGGCTCGATACCGTTTCTCCTGGCCGATCTTCGGTGCGTTGATTTTCGGCTGCGCGGCGCAGATCGCCAACACGCTCGCTCACCCCCGGGTGAGCCATCCGTCATGGCCGGGCTTGCCGGCCCTGGTGAACGGCTACCTCATCAACGTGACGCTACCCATGCTGAACGTGAAGGCCGAGTCCGAGATCAACTACCTCATGGCCTCGGGGATCCTCATCCCCTTCCTCTTGCTGATCCCGTTCCTCGTGTTCGGTGTAGTTGTGCTCGTGTTCGGCTCAGCGCCACAGCGCATCCTGGTCGCAGGGCTGGCTGCCGCGTCCATGGCGACCTACGCCGCCGCCGTAATCGTCGACGGCTCCCGCGCAGTTCGCTATGACATGAACTTCGGAGCCACCTTCTTCGATGGCTATATAAACCTCAGATATGGGGTGGCCGCTGGCCTACTCCTTGCCGCCGTGGTCCCGGTCGGCGTGGCTGTTCTCGCAACGAGGGGCTGGGCGCGCCCTCGGCTGGGCACAGGCGTTCGTGTGCTCGGTGTTGTCACCGTCGTGGGACTCGTCGCGGTGTTCGCGGTCGCGTGCACTCGTGAAGGGTCGAGCCGGTACGTCCAGTCGGTCTGGGCGCCACAGGTCGAACAGGCGCAGCATGTCACGTGTGCCGTATCCGATCCCAAGCGCGAGGTGACCCTAGCTTTCGCGCCGGTAAGAACCACGACATACACCTGTGCGCAGTTGCAGCCGTACTTCAACTGACGCGAGGGAGCGTACGTCAGCTCTCGTCGAGAATCAGCCGCTTGCCGAGGCTCATGACCTGGTCCTCGCCATAACCGAGGCCGCGGTAGAAGCCCCGCACTGCAGCGTTCTCCGACCTGACCTGCAGGTTGAGCTTCGGGCATCCGAGTGCTCTCAGCCCCGCCTCCACCTCGTGCATCATGAGGCGCCCGAGACCCTCCCGGCGGTGCGCCTTCGCCACCGCGAGGTAATACAGCCAGCCGCGATGTCCGTCATAACCAGACATCGCGGTTGCGACGAGTACACCATCGATCTCCCCGACTATGAAGAGCTCAGGCTGCTGCGTCAGCTTGCGGGCGATGTCGGCGCGAGGGTCGTTCCACGGCCGAACGAGGGCGGCCTCTGTCCAGAGAGCGACGACCGCATCGGTATCTGCCGGTGAGAAGCTGCGGATGAGCATCCACCCATCCTCTCATCGACCTCCCAACCACTGGCGCTGCCCTTTCGGACGAGCGCCGGTGCCGCGGCGGCGGCGTTTGTCCGAAACAGCGGCGCCCGCCGCGGCCATACGCCGGGCAGACGACGAAGGCGCCCACCCTTTCGGATGAGCGCCTTCGGCTGCTGTCGTGCTACTGCGAAATGCTGGTTACAGCGCTGCGAGTTCCTCGATGACCTTGTCACCTGGGGCAGCGTTCTCGACGTGTGCCTTGATCTCTGCACGGCCGAGAAGTTCGTCCATGCGGCGTCGGCGTGCACGCGAGATGAGCGTGACGACGGTGCCAGCCTTGCCAGCGCGCCCGGTGCGACCCGAGCGGTGCAGGTAGGTCTTGTA
>JAODLU010000288.1 GCA_025464125.1 Microbacteriaceae bacterium
CACCGTGGGAAACGGGATGCCGCCGGTGGAATCCGCGTTGCTCTCAGCGACGTCGAATCCCAACTGGGTATGGGCAGCGCGAGCCTCGCCTGTCGGCTCGGTGAGGATGCCCAGCTGTGAAACGAGGATGTTGCCCGGGTCACTCAAAACGGTGAACTCCAGTTCACCGTTCGCGATTGCGAGCTCGCTAGCCTCCGGAGTCTGCGGGCTGATGGCGATCAGCTTCACTCCGCGGGCGGTCAGTTGAGGCAGCAGGGTCTGCTGGTAGTGCTTGAGCGTGAGGTTGCAGTACGGGCACCATGATCCGCGGTAGAAGACGACGACAGTCGTAGTGCTGCCCAGCGCTGAGTAGAGGCTGACCGCATCCCCGTTTGGCGAGACGAGCCGGGCGTCCGGAATCACGTCACCTGGGCCCACGGTCGAAGTCGGCAACCCGGCGGTATTCAGCGTGGCCTGCTCGTCGGCGAAGACTTCGGCCAGGACCGGTCCGACCGCTTCGTTGAAACCGACGTTGAACTCTGCGACCTGGACAGCGATGGAGGATGACATGATTCCGAGCCTAAGTAGCCGAACCCGCTAGATCGCTGGGCGCCGTAATAGTTGGTAACGGGGTTTGTGCGGTCACGAGTTCCTACTACAACCAAAGTGGGTGCCACAGATCGCGATCATCCGACGCAAATGGTTGTCAACGTGCCCGGCAGACGACAGTTTGCGTCGGATGAACGACGCTCCCTGAGGAATTCGTCCGCTTCATCGGCTGAAAAAGAGATTAACCAAGCGTCAGCCCGTGTTCTGCAGGCCGGCGGCCACGCCGCTGACCGACAACAGCAGCAGGCGCTGCAGCTCAGCATCCGGGGCCGAGCCCTCGGGTGCTTCGCGCAGGCTGCGGAGTGCCCGCAGCTGCAGCAGCGACAGGGCATCGACGTAGGGACTGCGCATCTTGACGGCGCGCTGCAGCACCGGGCGGTTGGCGAGCAACTCGCCGCCACCGGCGATGCGAATGACCCATGACCGGGTGAGTTCCATCTCCTCGAGCACAAGGGCTGCGAGATCATCCCGGTCGCCGAGGGCGAGGAAGTGACGGGCGATCCGGCCGTCGGATTTGGCCAACCCCATCGCGACGTTGTCGATCATTGTGCGGAACAGCGGCCAGTCCGCATAGGCAGAAGCGAGAACGGAGAGATCGCCGACCGCGTCGAGCGCGCTGCCCAGGCCGAACCAGCCGGCGAGGTTGATGCGGGCCTGGCTCCACGAGAACACCCACGGGATTGCACGCAGGTCCTCGAGCGACGAGACGGACAGGCCGCGGCGGGCCGGGCGTGACCCGAGGGCGAGAAGCCCCACCTCTTCCATCGGTGTGACGGTCGCGAACCAGGCTGCGAAACCGGCAGCGTGCACGAGCTCGAAGAAGCGCGCGCGGGAGGTCGTGTCCATGGTCGCAGCGACGCTGGCGAACTGATTCGCGGCATCCTCGTTCCTCTTCTCTATAGAAGGAGAAGACGCGAGCAGAACGGCAGCCGCCACCTGGTCGATGTGACGCATCGCGATGTCGTGATCGCCGTAGCGGGCGAAGATCACCTCACCCTGCTCGGTGACCTTGAAGCGGCCATCGACGGAGTGCGGTGGCTGCGCGAGAATCGCGGAGTTGGCTGGCCCACCGCCACGTCCCAGCGCACCGCCGCGGCCGTGGAACAGCGTCAGGGTGATGTCGTTGTCACGAGCCCACTGGGCGATCTCCCGCTGCGCCTGGTACAGCGCGAGAGTCGCGCCGACCGGGCCGACATCCTTCGACGAGTCGGAGTAGCCGAGCATGACCTCGAAGCGACGGTCGGTGGCGTCGAGCCTGGCAGCGAAGTCGGGGTTGGTGAGGATCTCGGCGAGGATGCCGGGCGCCGCCTGCAGATCGGCGAAGGTCTCGAACAGGGGGATGACATCGAGCACCGGCGGCGTGCCGTTCGGCCCGACGGCAGCCCGCGCGAGGCGATGCACGTTGGCGAGGTCATCCGCAGACTGGGTGAAGGAGACGATGTAGCGGCCGGCCGCCCGCGGTCCGTAGCGCTGCTGGATCTGAGCGATCGCGCGCACGAGTTCGAGCGCCTCTTCCGCAACGTCACTGAGCGGCTCGCCCGACTCGATCTCGGCCAGGACCGCGCGATGCACTGCCGAGTGCTGGCGCACCTCGAGCTCGGCGAGATGAAAACCGAACGTCTCCACCTGCCAGATGAACTGCTGCAGCTGGCCGTAGGCGTGCCGGTTGGCCCCGGCGCTGACCAGCGACTGCTGCACGGTCAGCAGCTCGGCAAGCAACTGCGCGGGATCGCGATAGGCCAGGTCGGCGTCGCGGGTTCGGGTGGCCGCGATCCGGCGCGCGATCAACAGCAGGATGCGGCGGTGCGGTTCGTTCGGCGAGCGCTTTGCGACCTCTTTTGCGGCGTCCTCATCCGCGGACCGCAGCCTCTGCCAGAGCGCAAGCAGGGCGTCCGTCGGCGGCGTCGTGGCGGAGTCGAGAGTGAGGCCCCGGCCGACCCGATTCGCAGTGCGCTCGAGGCCGAGCAGAACGTGCTCGCTCGCGATGGCTG
>JAODLU010000292.1 GCA_025464125.1 Microbacteriaceae bacterium
GCCCATAGCTCGCGCACATGCACCCATCTTCTCCCCGCGCACCGGCCCCGGTACACCCCATGAGTAATGTCGCATGCATGGACAACTACGTCGTTGCGATCGACCAGGGAACAACGAGTACCCGGGCAATCGTCTTCGATCACGCAGGCAAAGTTGTGGCAACCGGCCAGCTCGAGCACGAACAGGTGTTTCCCCGTGCCGGCTGGGTGGAGCATTCTCCTGTCGAGATCTGGAACAACACACGAGAGGTGATCGGCCTGGCACTCGCCAAGGCCAACATCACGCGTCACAAGGTGACGGCCATCGGAATCACCAACCAGCGCGAAACCACCGTGGTCTGGGACAGGGCAAGCGGCGAGCCCGTGTACAACGCGATTGTCTGGCAGGACACCCGCACGCAGGCGATCGTCGAGCGCATCGCTGACGGCAATGTGCAGAGGCTTGCTGCGAAAACCGGGCTGCCGCTCGCAACTTATTTTTCCGCCTCCAAGATCGCCTGGATTCTTGAGAACGTTGACGGGGTGAGTGAGCGTGCCGCTCGCGGTGAACTCATGTTCGGTACGACTGACACCTGGGTGACATGGAACCTGACCGGCGGCGCGAACGGCGGTGTGCATGTGACCGACGTGACCAACGCGTCCCGAACCCTCCTGATGGATCTCGAAACACTGGACTGGGATGACGACCTGCTCGACCTTTTCGGCATTCCCCGCTCCATGCTGCCCCGCATCGCAAGTTCATCCGAGGTGTACGGCATAGCGTCGGACACCAGCCTGCTGCGACAGGTCCCTGTCGCCGGGATCCTCGGCGACCAGCAAGCCGCGACGTTCGGCCAGGCCGCGTTCGACGCCGGCGAGTCGAAGAATACGTATGGCACCGGCAATTTCCTCATCGTGAACACTGGCGAAGAGATCGTGCGGTCCAGAAACGGGTTGATCACCACGGTCGCATACCGGCTGGGAGACGCGAAGCCGCACTACGCGCTCGAGGGGTCGATCGCTGTGACCGGTTCCCTCATCCAGTGGTTGAGGGACAATCTCGGCATCATCTCCAGTTCTGCCGAGGCCGAGACCCTGGCGCAGACCGTCGAAGACAATGGCGGGGTCTACTTCGTGCCAGCGTTCTCAGGGCTGTTCGCGCCCTATTGGCGACCGGATGCCCGAGGAGCGATTGTCGGCATGACTCGTTTTGTCACCAGGGGCCACATCGCGCGTGCGGCACTCGAAGCGACGGCCTTCCAGACTCGTGAGGTTCTCGACGCCGTGAATGCTGACTTCGGCACCGACCTTGTCGAACTCAAGGTGGACGGGGGCATGACTGCTGATGACATGCTCATGCAGTTCCAGGCCGACCTTCTCGGTGTGCCTGTCGTGCGTCCCGTCGTCGTTGAGACGACCGCGTTGGGTGCTGCATACGCCGCAGGGCTGGCTGTGGGATTCTGGAACGACCTCGACGAGTTGCGCTCCAACTGGCACGAGGGCAGGCGATGGGAGCCGGCCATGGATCCAGAGGAGCGCGACCGCCGCATGAGGGAGTGGCGGAAGGCCGTCACCAAAACATTTGACTGGGTCGACGCCGACACCAGGTGAACGAGAAGAGAAGCTCATGACACACACCATCAGCGATGAAGCCATTCAGGAACTGCTTGATGAGAGGTCCATCACGCGCGTCCTGCGCGAGTACTGCCGAGCGATCGACAGGATGGATTTCGAGCTTCTCGCGAGCGTCTACTGGCCAGATGCCACCGACGACCACGGCAGTTTCGTCGGCACTGCGCCGGAATTTATCGCGTGGCTTCGTACCCTGCTCCCCCGTCACGACTGGACTGAGCACCACCTCACGAATGTGCTCATTGATCTCGACGGTGACAGCGCGAAGGTCGAATCGTACCTGCTCGCGTTCCACGGCGGCCCAGCCCACGACGCCCGCTGGAACTTCGCGGCCGGCTGCCGCTACGTCGATCGGTTCGAGCGTCGGGATGGCGAATGGAAAATTGCCGACCGGGTCACGGTCATCGAGTGGACCAGGCAAATTGCCGCACAGGATCCGCTTCGCGACGGCAAGTTCGGCGCGGTCCTGAACCGTCGAGACCGCACCGACCCTGCCTACTTTGGCGCCATCTAGCTTCGGCGTCATCCAGCTTCGGCGCCGTCCAGCTTCGGCGAGGGCGGTTCTCAGGAGTTCGTAGCCGCTACCCACCGGTCGAGCTTCGCGATTGCTGCTCCGGAATCGATTGTCTCAGCGGCGACTGCGATTTTGGCGCGGAACCGTTCGAGAATCGGCACCTGCAGTTGGCCAGGGTCTTTCGCCAGGTCGAATGCGAGAAGCCCGGCCGCGGCGTTCAGCAGCACGATATCGCGCACCGGTCCGGACTGGCCTCCGAGCACCGCGCGCGCGATCGAGGCGTTGTGCGCGGGGTCTCCCCCGAGCAGGTCTGAGACATCCGCACGGGCGATTCCGAGTTCGAGAGGCTCAAGGTCGTGCTCCGTAACCGATCCGCGCGACACCTCCCAGATGTGGCTGTGCCCAGTCGTTGTCAGCTCGTCCAGCCCGTCGTCCCCGCG
>JAODLU010000080.1 GCA_025464125.1 Microbacteriaceae bacterium
GCGAAGACGATAGACGAGCAGGCCGACGCGTTCGGCCGCGGACACCTCTACGACCGGGTGACAATCAACCTCGAGTTCGTGTCAGCCAATCCGACCGGGCCGATCCACCTGGGTGGCGTGCGGTGGGCGGCAGTGGGCGACAGCCTCGCAAGAATCTTCCAGGCGCAGGGCGGCATCGTCACCCGCGAGTACTACTTCAACGACCACGGCAACCAGATCGACAGGTTCGCCAGGAGCCTCGTCGCAAGCTTCATGGGCGAGGCAGCGCCTGAGGACGGCTACGGCGGCGAGTACATAGCCGATATCGCCAACCGGGTGGTCGAACGCTTCGACGGCGACCTTCACCTCGTGGCCCCTGTCGACAGGCAGGAAGTCTTCAGGGCAATCGGCGTCGACCTGATGTTCACCGAGATTCGCAAGAGCCTGCACGATTTCGGCGTCGACTTCGATGTCTACTTCCACGAGAACGAGCTGCACGAGACGGGTGCCGTACAACGTGCGGTGGCGCGGTTGAGAGAGCTCGGGCACATCTACGAGGCCGACGGGGCGACCTGGCTGCGCACCACGACCTTCGGTGACGACAAAGACCGCGTGGTCATCAAGAGCGACGGCGAAGCTGCATACATTTCAGGCGATCTCGCCTACTACCTCAACAAGCGGGAGCGCGGGTTCGAACGCAACCTGATCATGCTCGGGGCCGACCATCACGGCTATGTGAAACGCCTCATGGCCATGACAGCGGCATTCGGAGACGTGCCATTCGTCAACCTCGAGATATTGATCGGCCAGCTCGTCAACCTGTTGCGCGACGGCGTGCCGTTCCGCATGAGCAAGCGCGCGGGAACAGTGGTCGTGCTCGAAGACCTCGTCGAGGCAGTGGGAGTGGATGCCGCGCGCTATGCGCTCGTGCGGTCCTCGAGCGACTCGCAACTCGACATCGACCTCGACCTGCTGCAGCGTCGCACCAACGACAATCCAGTGTTCTACGTGCAATACGGCCACGCCCGCACACAGTCAGTCGCGCGCAACGCGGCGGCGAGCGGGGTGGACAGGAGCGCGTTCGACGCAGCGCTGCTCACCCATGAGACCGAGAGCATCCTGCTGGGTGTGCTTGCCGAGTTCCCGCGGGTGGTTCACCAGGCGGCCGAACTTCGCGAGCCGCACCGCATCGCCCGCTATGCGGAGGAGCTGGCCGGCTCGTATCACCGCTGGTACGACAGCTGCCGCGTCACCCCGCTCGGAGACGAAGAGGTAACCGACCTGCACCGCACACGGCTCTGGCTGAACGACGCGACGGGCACCGTGCTGCGCAATGCACTCGGGCTGCTCGGCGTCAGCGCGCCGGAAAGAATGTAACGGCATGACTGCCGAGCCAGCAGGGTACCCGGAGCAGGCAGGGTACCCGCAGAGAAAGAAGCGCCGCCGCGGTGTCGGTTGGATCGTGCTCGCCGGTGTGCTGGTCTTGCTGGTTGCGGCATTCTTCGTTGTCGACTCCCTGGCCCGCAGCTATGCAGCGAACCTGATCGACGACAAAGTGCACAGCGCTCTCAAGATTCCCGCAAGCCAGCCAGTCGATGTGTCGGTTGCCGGCGTTTCGGTGATCGCGCAGCTGCTCACCGGAAAGCTCGAGCGTGTCACGATCGACGCTCACGACCTCGCAGTCGGGCCTTTGAGTGGTGATGTGACTCTCGCGGCAAGCGGCATCCCGATCGACCAGTCGAAGCCCATCGATTCGGCAGAGCTCGGGTTCTCGGTCGGCCAGAAGGAGCTGGAGAAGCTCGTCGCCCCCCTGTCCACTGCTCTCAAACTGCCACTGAGTTCCGTCGGCATCTCTCACGGGGCAGTCGACGTGTCAGCGAAGTTCGCAGTGCTCGGCCTGTCGATTCCCGTCACCATTTCGTTCACGCCGTCAGCGGTCGGGGGGCAGCTCGCGCTGGAGCCGAAGACCGTGGAGATCAACGGTGCGAAGTTCACGCCGAAAGACCTCGGCAACGTGCTCGGGTCAGCCGGGGCATCGCTCGCAAACCCGCAGAAAGTGTGCGTGGCGTCGCTGCTGCCGAAGGGCTTCGTACTCGAGTCGATCAGGGTCTCGGGCAATCGGCTCGTGCTCGCGGTGAGCGCGAGGTCCGTCACGCTCGACTCGTCACTGCTGTCCACCTTCGGCACCTGCGCCACGACCTGACGCCGGTAGGCTTTACTACGGCTTCAGGGACCAAGCCGGGTCCGCTCGCCTCACATCCGCCATCGTCACCGTGAGGTTCTTGTGACCGCCAACCCGCTCGCCCCGTCGTGGCTCGCGCATCCCGAGGATGCCAACGAGCTCACGCCCACCGTGTGGCCGGCCAATGCCGCTCGCACGGCGACTGGCGAACTGTCGATCGCGGGCGTCTCGGCTACCGAACTGGTGTCGGAATTCGGCACCCCCCTCTTCGTCATGGACGAGGCAGATGTGCGCGCCAGGGCAACAGCGGCCCGCGAAGCCTTCGATCGTGAGTTCGCCAGGGTCGGCTCGACCGCCAAGGTCTATTACGCCGGCAAGGCCTTCCTTTCTACAGAGGTCGCGCGCTGGGTCACTGCGGCCGGCCTCTACATAGATGTCTGCAGCGGGGGAGAGCTGGCGGTCACGCTGGCCGCCGGGGTCGATCCGGCGCGTCTTGGCTTCCACGGCAACAACAAGTCGCTGGCCGAAATCGACCGGGCGGTGCGCGAGGGCGTCGGCGTGATCGTCATCGACAGCCTGATCGAGATCGAGCGGGTCGCGTCGGCCGCCTCGACTCACGGGCGAGTGCAGAAGGTGCGCCTGCGGTTGAACAGCGGCGTGCACGCCCACACCCACGAATACCTCGCTACCGCGCGCGAAGACCAGAAGTTCGGCATCGCGCTCTCCGAGGCGGCGGCGGCGGTAGCGGCGATCCGGGCCCAGCCCGCCCTGGAGTTTCTCGGCCTTCACTCGCATATCGGCTCGCAGATCTTCGAATCGGAGGGCTTCGTCGAGGCGGCGAGGCGATTGCTCGGACTGCAGGCTGAACTGCTGCTCGACGGACCGGTGCCGGAGCTGAACCTCGGCGGCGGATTCGGCATCGCGTACACAGCGGCCGACGACGCACCGGATGTTGCCACGATCGCTTCCCGTTTCGCAGACATCGTGGCGAGCGAGTGCGCGAGGCTCGGCATTGCCGTGCCCGTAGTTGCGGTCGAGCCGGGGCGATCAATTGTCGGCCCGTCAACGGTCACCCTCTATGAGGTCGGCACTATCAAAGACGTTCTGGTCGATAACACCGCAGTGCGCAAGTACGTGAGCGTCGACGGCGGCATGAGCGACAACGCTCGTCCGGCCCTCTATGAGGCCGACTATTCGGTGCGCATCGCCAACAGGCGGTCGGATGCCCCAGCCGCCCTTGTTCGCGTAGCAGGTAAGCACTGTGAGAGCGGCGACATCGTCGTGCGTGCTGACTATCTGCCGGGGGACGTGTTGCCGGGCGACCTGCTCGCCGTGCCTGCCACCGGTGCATACTGCTGGTCACTCGCGAGCAACTACAACTACCTCGGTCGGCCAGCGGTTGTGGCGGTCATGGATGGCGCAGCCCGCGTGATCGTCCGAGGCGAGACCGAAGCCGACCTCCTTTCCCGCGACGCCGGGATCCCAACGTCAGGAGCACGATGATCGAGTACCGCAACCTCAGGGTGGCGCTCTTGGGAGCCGGTTCTGTCGGTGCCCAGGTGGCTTCACTGCTGATGGAGCACGGTGCAGAGCTCGCG
>JAODLU010000355.1 GCA_025464125.1 Microbacteriaceae bacterium
CGACCGTCCGTTCCCGATCGCCAAGCGCACGCGCGAGCACATCTTCGCCTGCACCCGGATGGCGCGCCAGAACTGACCTCGCTGCGCACGCGCCGGTCCGCGCCGGAGCCCCACGACACCGCTGACCTCACCGAAGGATGACCCCATGACAACAGAACCCCTCCGCATCGCCGTCGTCGGCGCCGGGATCATGGGCGCCGACCACATCGCGCGCCTCACCGACCGCACCATGGGCGCCGAGGTGGCTGCCGTCGTCGAACCGGATGCGGGGCGAGCGGCCGCGGCCGTCGCCCACCTCCCCGGGGTGAGCACCCGCACCCGCATCGAGGACGCCCTCGAGCACGACGACCTCGACGCCGTCATCATCGCGACTCCCGGGCCTTTTCACGAGTCAGTGCTCCTGCCGGCGCTCGAAGCCGGTGTCGGCATCCTGTGCGAGAAACCCCTCACTCCTGACAGTGAGTCGTCGCTGCGCGTTCTGCAGGCCGAGCAGAAGACGGATCGGCCGCGCATCCAGGTGGGGTTCATGCGCCGCTTCGACGAGGAGTACACGCAGCTGAAAGCGCTCATCGACTCGGGTGAGGCGGGACAGCTGCTCGCGCTGCACTGCGCCCACCGCAACCCGTCCACGCCCCCCGGGTACACCGAGTCGATGCTCATCACCGACTCAGTCGTCCACGAGATCGACGTGGTGCCGTGGCTCGTCGGCGAGCCCATCGCTGCGGTGGAGGTCCGCAAACCGCGCCGCAACTCCCTGGCGCCCGAAGGGCTTCGCGAACCGCAGCTCGTGCTGCTGGAGACGGAGTCAGGGGTGCTCGCCGACGTGGAGATCAGCGTGAACATCCAGTTCGGCTACCAGGTGACCACCGATGCGGTGTACGAGCGTGGTGTGGCCGAGACCGGCCGCACCGGGGGCCTCGCCCGCTACGCCGACGGCCGACTCACCAGGGCCGAGCACCTCACCTACACCACCCGTTTCGCTCGCGCCTACGACACCGAAGTGCAGCGGTGGGTCAACGCGATCCGGCGCGGAACCATCGACGGCCCGAGCGCCTGGGACGGCTATCTCGCCACGTGCGTCTCGGAGGCCGGCGTCGAAGCCCAGGCCACGGGACGCCGCGTCGAGGTCGCCTACGCCGCCAAACCGGCCTTCTACGACCAGCTCGGCTGAGCTGCTGCGTCATGTGGCGCTGTAGCGCTCGCGGAACTCCTCTTCGAGCGCTTCGAGAGACCGACCGCGCGTCTCGGGCAGGCACAGTTTGACGAAGGTGATCGACAGCAGCCCGACGCCGAACAACAGGAAGAACGTGACCGAGATTCCGAGGCCGTCGACCAGCTGCGGGAACAGGAAACCTACCAGGAAGTTGGTGAGCCACAGGGTGAGCGCGGCGAGACCGAACGCGAACCCGCGGATGCGCGCCGGGAAGATCTCTGCAAGCATCAGCCAGGTCACGGGCGAGACGGCACCCTGCTGGAACGCGAGGAACGTGATCGTCAGGCTCAGGATGACGAACGGCAGGGCGGGGGAGCCATCCAGGGCGTTGGACAATACGCCGACGAGCAGGAGCGAGACCGTCGTCCCGATCAGCCCGGTAAGGAGCATCGGGCGTCGACCCACCCTTCCTAGCAGCCAGATGCCGACGAACGTCGCGAGCACAGAGATGACGCCATTGGCGATCTGACCGACGAGCGCCGCCTGCTGATCGAAACCCGCCCTCTGCAGGATCTGCACCCCGTAGTACATGATCGAGTTCACGCCGGTGAGCTGCTGGACCATCGCGACACCCAGTCCGATCAGGAAGACCCGCCGGATCCACGGAAGCGCAAGGTCCCTCACGCTCGAAGTGCTGAGGTTCTCGTCGCGGGCGGCATGCGCGCGGATCTCCTCGAACTCGAGCTCGGCCTCCGGCTGGTCGCGCACCCGGCGCAGGGTGGCGATCCCCTCGGCGAGACGTCCGTGCAGGATCAGCCAGCGCGCGCTCTCGGGCATGGCGAGCATCCCGAAGTAGAGGACGACGGCCGGAAGCGAGGCTATCACCAGCATCCAGCGCCACACGCCGTCCTGCTCGGGGAACAGCGACCCGATGACGGCGTTGACCGTGAACGCGGCCAGCTGGCCAGAGACGATCATGAGCTCGTTCTGCGTCACCAGCCGGCCTCGACGGTGCGCGGGCGACATCTCGGCCAGGTAGAGCGGCACGGTGACGGATGCCCCTCCGACGGCCAGGCCGAGCACGAAGCGCGCGCCGATCATGAACTCGATGGTCGGTGCGATCGCGCAGCCGATGGCCGCGAGAAAGAACACGACGGCCAATCGCACGATGAGTGCTCTCCGGCCCCGGCGGTCGGCGATGCGTCCGCCGACGAACGAGCCGAGCGCCGCGCCGATCAGCAGGGAGGAGACGATGGTGCCCTCGTGGAGCGGCGTGAGCGCGTCGGCGCTGAAGCGCATGAACGGCAGGGCCCCGCTGATCACGCCGGTGTCGTAGCCGAAGAGCAGGCCGCCGAAG
>JAODLU010000356.1 GCA_025464125.1 Microbacteriaceae bacterium
CCAGTCAGGTGCGCTACCAAGCTGCGCTACAGCCCGCGACCAGCTCGAAAAAATGTGCTCCCGAGCCTCCGGAAGCCTATCGCAATTGCGTTCAAGCCCGTGACCTCAGCGCTGGCGAAAAAGCTCGAGCACCAGGGGAGCGTCGGTTGGCACCTCGAGTACCTCGATGGTGTCCCCGGCGGTCACCTTGCCCGTCTGGAGCACGCGAAGGTACACCCCGAGGCGCCCCTCCACGCTGAAACGCTTGACCCAGCCGAGTTCATCCGGCCCGCCAACCCAGCGCGCGAAGGTCTGGCACGGCACCCGGTATGTCGTCACTTCCAGCTCCACCGAGCTTCCTACCCGCCAGCGTTCCCCGACCCTGGCCTCGCGCAGGTCAATGCCTGACACGCGAAGGTTCTCGCCGAACCAGCCAGCGGGGAGTTCGCGACGGAGCTCGGCCTGCCAGAAGTCAGCGTCTTCCTGGCCATAGGCATAGACGGCCTGTTCGAGACCGCCATGATGTTTGCGATCAGCCTGCACGTCTGCATACAAGCCGAACTGCCCGACCTTGACGGAACCCGCCACCGCCCGCTTGTCGATAGCGGTTATGCCGATGTTGCCGGCATCGGCACGCAGAGAGTGCACCACGCACGGGCTGATCAGTGCGGCGGTCACCGGAGACTCGTACGCAGCTCTGGCCATGCGGCGGCGAAACCGGGGTGGAGACTCATGCTCTCCACCTCGTCGACGGGCACCCAGCGCAGTTCGGCGCTTTCGGCGTCCGCGATGATCGGCTCGAATGCCTCAGTAGCCTCGGCAACAACTGTCGTATACGACCAGTACCCAAGGTCCAGTACCGAAGTCTCGAGGATACGCAGGTGCTCAGGCGGAACTGTCGCCTCCTCTGCAGCCTCCCGCAGCGCGCCGTCGACAGCGGATTCGCCCTGCTTGCGGGCGCCGCCCGGCAAACCCCATGTACCGCCGAAATGGCTCCACCCAACGCGGTGCTGCAGCAGGATTCCTAGCG
The DNA here is from genome assembly GCA_025464125.1 of Microbacteriaceae bacterium. Classification (GTDB taxonomy): domain Bacteria; phylum Actinomycetota; class Actinomycetes; order Actinomycetales; family Microbacteriaceae; genus Lacisediminihabitans. The sequence goes on from JAODLU010000356.1 coordinate 1,010, forward strand.
TGCGATGCCAGACAAGCAGGCCAGATGCTCCGAACCGACCCCAGAACTTCTCGCCGTCCGGCCCGTAGACCCAGGCGTCGCCAGGATCACGCACCGCATATGGCGGCAGCGGAGGCGGCTTCTCGTCAGACATCACTCCAGCATAGGCATGCGATTAGCGCTTGCGCTTCTCGCGCACCCTCATGTTCACGTTGATGGGGCTTCCTTCGAAGCCGAAGATCTCGCGCAGCCGGCGCTGGATAAACCTGCGATAGCCGGGGTCGAGGAAACCGGTGGTGAAGAGCACGAACGTTGGCGGGCGCGTCGCCGCCTGTGTTCCGAACAGGATGCGCGGCTGTTTGCCACCGCGAACCGGGTGCGGATGCTCGGCAGTGAGCTCGGCCAGCAGCGCGTTGAACTTGCCGGTTGGCACCCTGGTGTCCCACGAGTCGAGCGCGAGTTCGAGCGCGGGCACCAGCTTCTCGAGATGGCGACCGGTCTTGGCCGACATGTTGACGCGAGGGGCCCAGGCCACGTGGGCGAGATCCTGTTCGATCTCCCGCTCGAGGTAGCGACGACGATCGTCGTCGAGCAGGTCCCACTTGTTGAAGGCCAGCACGAGCGCGCGACCGGATTCGAGCACGAGGTCGATGATGCGAACATCCTGCTCGCTGATCACCTCGCTCACGTCGAGAACCACAACGGCTACTTCAGCCTTCTCCAGGGCGGCGCTCGTCCTCAGCGATGCATAGAAGTCCGCACCCTGGGCGAGATTCATGCGACGACGGATGCCGGCGGTGTCAACGAAGCGCCACACTTTGCCACCGAGTTCGACCTGCTCGTCGACCGGGTCGCGCGTTGTGCCCGCGAGCTCGTTGACCACGACTCGCTCTTCGCCTACAGCCTTATTCAGCAGGCTCGACTTACCGACGTTCGGGCGTCCGAGGATTGCGACCCGGCGCGGACCGCCAACCTCGTCTTTGGCGACAGCTGAAACCTCGGGAAGGATCGTGAGCACGTGGTCGAGCAGGTCGGCCACTCCCCTGCCGTGAAGTGCGGATACCGGCCACGGCTCGCCTAGTCCGAGGCTCCAGAGCGATGCCGCCTCAGGCTCCTGGCGCGCGTCGTCAACCTTGTTGGCGATGAGAATCACCGGCTTCTTGGAGGCGCGGAGCATCCTGACCACGCGCTCGTCGGTGGCTGTTGCTCCAACCATCGCGTCAACCACGAAAAGCACAGCATCAGAGAGGTCGATCGCCACCTCGGCCTGGGCCGCGACCGAAGCGTTGATGCCCTTCGCGTCCGGCTCCCATCCGCCGGTGTCCATCAGGGTGAACCTGCGCTCAGCCCATTCGGCCTTGTAGGCGACCCGATCCCGGGTGACACCTGGGGTGTCCTGCACGACGGCCTCACGGCGGCCCAGGATGCGGTTGACGAGGGCGGACTTGCCGACGTTAGGCCGGCCGACGATCGCAAGAACGGGGGCCGCCGGCAGGTAGACGACTGCATCCGGGTCATCGATGTCGATGTCGAGAATGTCGAGGTCTTCTGCGTCCAGCTCGTAGTCATCAAGACCGGCACGCAGGGCGCTTGCACGCTGCGCGGCGTCGCCATCGTCGAGGGCGGCGAGCTTCTCGCTCAGCTGCGGATCGAGGTCGCCGTAGTCGTCAGTGCCATCGGAACGGCTTGAGTCGATGTCTGGCATGGCAAATCCTTTAGGTAGTGGCGCGCGTCGCTTGCACGAGCTCCACCACGGCGGCGACCGTTTGGTCGAAGTCGAGGTGGGTTGAATCGATGGTGTTCACACCATCGGCGGCGTTCATGAAGTCGACGACCCGGGAATCCTGGGCGTCACGTGAGCTGAGTTGCCTGCCCACGTCTCCGGCCGCCTGCCCTGGCAGTTCGGCGGAACGCCTAGCCATTCTAGCTTCCTCGGATGCGGTGAGCAGAATTCGCACCGGCGCGGTCGGCGAGACCACTGTCGTGATGTCACGCCCCTCGGTGATGATTCCGGGGCGCGAGCTTGCCTCGATGATGCCGCGGAACAGGTCGACGAGGTAGCTGCGCACCTCCGGCACCCGCGCAATGTGGCTTACGACGGCGGTGACGCGCGGTTCGCGGATGGCGTCGGTGACATCCGTTCCGTCCACCCGCACGAAGTAGTCGTCGGGGTCAGTGCCGATTTGATAGTCAAAGCCATCGAGCGACGCGATGACTGCTGCGGCATCTTCCGTGGAGACCCCTCGCTCGAGGGCGCTGAGCGCCAGCGCACGATAAGCGGCGCCGCTGTCCTGGTAATCGAAGCCCAGGGCCCGGGCCGCCGCGCGGCTCACGCTCGACTTGCCGCTGCCGGCTGGGCCATCGATTGCAACGACCACTGGCGTCGAACTCATGCGCCAGCCTGCGCAATGCGCCAGCCGCGCGCTGACAGCTCGGCAACCAGCAGGTGCTCGGCCTCGGGAATGACCGCTATTTCGGCCAAACCGATCTGCACTCCAGGCGAGTGCTCGAGCCTCAGGTCTTCAAGGTTCACGCCGATCTCGCCGATCTCCGTGAGCAACCGGCCAAGCTCCCCAGGCTTGTCGTCGACGAGCACCACGATCTGGTTGAACCGGCGATCCTGGCCGTGCTTGCCGGGGATGCGCGCGACACCCGTGTTGCCCCCTGCGAGCAACTCGGCGAGCGCCCTGCGCGCACCGGGTGCGGTCGGGTTGCTGAGCGTCTCGACGAAGCTGTCCAGATCGTCGCGGAAGTGGCGAAGAATTTCGACAACAGAGGCCGAGTTCG
>JAODLU010000300.1 GCA_025464125.1 Microbacteriaceae bacterium
TACGTAGCGATAGACATATATGCGTTCACGCCCTAGATTGCTGTTCGAGGGCCACGATATTTTCGCCGCCACTCCCGAGATCAAAGACGATTCTTTAGAGGAGAAACCCTTGTTTGAAGTCAGTGACCTGTTTGCGCCGCTTGCGAAAAACGGCACACCGCCCTACTTTCATCGCAACCCACCGCACATCAAGTTCGACTTCGACCAGGGATCCCCTTCGTCGGAGGTGTTCCCCGTAGCCGACCTTTCCAGGATCTCCGATGAGATCCTCGCCAGGGACGGCAAGACCGCGCTCGACTACATGGACCCGAATTACGGCTACGCGGACATCACGATCGGTTGGACACCACTGCGTGAGCAGATCGCCGGATTCGTCGAGAGCCGCAACCCCGGCGTCACCCAGTCCCCTGACGGCATCATCGTCACCAACGGCAGCGTGCAGGCCCTGGCCCTCGCCGCGACCGCATACCTGAGCACGGGAGACGCGGTCTTCGTCGAGGGTGCGAGCTTCCCGTTCGGACTCCGCTACTTCCAGCAGACCGGCGCGACGACGTTCGGCATCGCCATGGACCACCAGGGCCTGCTCATCGACTCGCTCGCAGACGCAATCGCTGAGGCGAAGAGCCAGGGCCTTCGCCCGAAGATGATCTACACGATCGCCTCCTTCCAGCTGCCAACTGGAACAGTACTGCCGCTCGAACGTCGCAAGCAGCTGCTCGACCTCGCAAACCTGCACAACATGCTCGTGATCGAGGATGCGATCTACTCGCCGTTCCGCTACTCAGGCGAGCCGGTCACCTCCCTCTACAGCCTCGACACTGAGGGCCGCGTCATCCAGAGCGACAGCTTCGCCAAGACCGTTGCTCCAGGCACCCGGATTGGCTGGATGGCCGGATCGCCAGAGGCCATCCTCGCCCTCGCCATGGTGCGCCAAGACCTCGGCCCGAACCAGTGGGTGGGTCGCGTCATGGAGCAGTATGTGCGCGAGGGGCTCATGCCAGCACAGATCCAGCGCTCCATCGACAACTACACGCCGAAGCGGGATGCGACAGCCGCGGCTCTCAAAAAGTACTGCGGCGACCACGTGACATTCCACACGCCCGACGGCGGCTTCTACTTCTGGGTGGAACTCGAGGACGGCATCGACTGGCCGCTCGTGCAGGCGCACGCCTACGACCGTGGAATCGCCATGCGACCTGGCGAGATGTTCAGTGGCCAGACGAACGGGCGCGGCTTCGTTCGCCTCGCGTTCACCTCACCCTCGATCGCTGAGATCGAAGACGGGATGCAGGCCTTCGGCGCATCGATCGACGCGACCCTCGCCGGCGAGCGCCCGTCGATCGAGCCCACCGGCTACGCCAAGCTGTGAGCACAGGGGCAGGCATCCATTTCCTGTCCGGCCAGGTCGCGCTCGACGCCAATGGTGACATCGTTGGCGAGGGCGACCCGGTCGTGCAGGCAGAACAAGCCTTCGCGAACATCGAGAGCACCCTGGCGGGGCTCGGCAGTTCGATGGCCGACATCCTGCACCTCCGGTGCTTCCTGACCTCTGCCGACTACTACCCGGCGTACGCCGCAGCGAAAGCCAAACACTTTCCCGGCGCGGTGCCGCCAGGCACTGTCGTGATCGTCACCGGGTTGCTCGACGCCCGGTTCCTGCTCGAAGTCGAAGCGACAGCCGTCGCGAGAGAGAAGTAAGTCATATGGCCCTGAGCCCGGAGACCGCGGTATCCGATCCCTATACGCGCGAGCAGGTCGTGGCGATTGCAGGCAGGCACAACAACTGGAACCGCTGGGGCCCAGACGACGAGCGGGGCGCCTCGAACCTCATCGATGAGGCGAAAGTAGTTCGCGCGTCCGCCCTGGTCAAGCGCGGTGCCGTGTTCACCTGCGGGATGCCATACAACGCCGACGGGCCGCAGTTGCCCGGCAACGACCGCACCAACCCCGTGCACCTGATGATCATGTCTGGCGGCGACATCGGCACGCCAGTGCAGGACTACCCATACGGCTACGGCTACACGGACGACGCGGTCTACATGCCGCTGCAGAGTGGCACGCAGTGGGATGCCTTTTCGCACATCTTCTTCGAGGGCAAGATGTACAACGGGTACGACAAGAGCGAGGTCACCAGCCGGGGCGCCGCCAAAAACAGCATCGACAAGCTGGCGGGCACGATGACCTCCCGTGGAATCCTCGTCGATATTCCGAGGCTGCTCGGCATCGACTGGCTCCAGCCAGGTGAGGGCGTCAGCGGCGCGATGATCGAGCAAGCCGTAACGCAGGCCGGGATCGTTCCTGAGCCAGGTGACATCCTGCTCGTTCGTACCGGATCGCTGGCCTACGCCCAGGCGAAAGGTGCGCTGACCCACATGATCGGCGAAGCCCCAGGGCTTGCGATCAGTGCTGCGGAGTGGCTCTGCGAGCGGGACTTCGCGGCGGTCGCCGTGGACAGCTGGGCGATGGAAGTCGTGCCGAACCAGACACCGGACCTCACGAACCCCCTGCACGTCATCCTCAACGTGAACGCCGGCATGCTCATCGGCGAGCTCTTCGACTTCGAGGCGCTGGCCGAGGACTGCGCGGCCGACGGGGTTTACGAATGCCTTTTCGTGGCCCCGCCGCTGCGGTTCACCAAGTCGGTCGGCTCGCCGCTCAACCCGATAGCAATCAAGTGAGGAACCCCGCATGACCGCCGAACTTGTTCCAGAGACCGCCACCAGTCGTCCATACACGGACCAGGAGGTCATCGACATCGCCCTGAAGCACAGGAACTGGGGGCGCTGGGGCGCAGAAGACGAACGCGGCGCGCTCAACCTGATCGACGCAGACAAGGTCAGGCGAGCGGCGGCACTCGTCAGGAGGGGCGCAGTCTTCTCCTGCGGACTGCCGTATGACGTCGATGGCCCGCAGCCCGCGGGCGCCCTTCGCAATAACCCGATCCACACGATGCTCATGGATGGCGGCGACGTCGGAACACCTGCCCAGCCGTTCACCGACGGCTTCGGCTACGCGGACGATGCGATCTACATGCCCCTCCAGAGCGGAACACAGTGGGATGCCTTCGCCCACGTGTTCTTCGACCACAAGATGTACAACGGCTACCCGACCAGCGACGTCACCAGCCGGGGGGCAGCCAGGAACAGCATCGACAAGCTCGCAGACCGGGTGGTGTCCCGGGGCATCCTCGTAGACATCCCGAGACTGCTCGGTGTGCCGTGGCTGCTGCCAGGTGAAGGCGTGACTGGAGAGATGTTCGAGGAGTCGCTCAAGCGGTCGGGTCTCACCACAGAACCCGGCGACATCCTGCTGGTGCGCACAGGTTCTGTTGCCTGGGCGCGTGACCAGGGCGCGCTTTCCCACATGACGGGCGATTCGGCTCCAGGCCTCACTGTGAGCGCCGCCGAATGGCTCTGCGACCATGACATCGCCGTGGTGGCCGTCGACAACTTCTCCATGGAGGTGCTGCCGTCACAGACTCCCGAGATGCTCTTCCCCGTGCACATCATTTTGAACGTGCACGCGGGCATGCTCGTCGGAGAGTTCTTCGATCTCGATGAGCTCGCGGCCGACTGCGCAGAAGATGGCGTCTATGAGTTCCTGTTCGTCGGGCCGCCGCTCGCCTTCACCGGTGCAGTCGGTTCGCCGCTCAACCCCGTCGTGATCAAGTAGCGCGGCGCCCTCCTTCAGCTCGCGAAGCGGTCAGTCGCCTCGATGAGCGCGCTGAGGATGCCCGGCTCGTCATAGGCGTGCCCCGCATCCGGCACCATGATGAGCTCGGCCTCTGGCCACGCCCTGTGCAGGTCCCACGCCGTGACCGGTGGCGTGCACATGTCGTAGCGACCCTGCACGATGACTCCCGGGATGTTGCGCACAATGCCCGCGTCGCGGATGAGCTGGCCGTCGTCGAACCAGCCCTTGTTGACGAAGTAGTGATTCTCGATGCGCGCAAACGCTGTCGCGTAGTGCGGGTCGGCGAAGGCGGCAACGACATCGGGGCGACGCACCAGGGTGATCGTCGATGCCTCCCACGTCGACCACGCCACCGCCGCCGGACCGTGCACTGCGGGGTCCGGATCGTTCAGCAGGCGAGCGTACGCGGCGATCAGGTTGCCGCGCTGCTCCCGAGCGACAGGGGCGAGAAATGACTCCCACAGGTCCGGAAAGACCTGGTCGACACCGCCGCCCTCGTAGAACCAGTCCAGCTCGGACTTTCTCAGGGTAAAGACACCACGCAGGATGATCTCGGTGACGCTGTCGGGATGCGTCTCGGCGTACGCGAGAGCAAGCGCACTCCCCCACGAGCCGCCGAGCACCAGCCATTTCTCGATGCCGAGGGAGTGCCGCAGCTTCTCAAGATCGGCGACGAGATGCCAGGTGGCGTTCGTGCTGAGGTCGGCATCCGGCGCACTGGCGTGTGGGGTGCTGCGCCCTGAACCTCGCTGGTCGAGCAGCACGATGCGGTACTTCTCGGGGTCGAACAGGCTGCGGTGCCGCGGCATGCTCTCGCCGCCCGGCCCACCGTGAAGGAACACAGCAGGCTTGCCCGCTGGATTGCCGGATGTCTCCCAGTAGAGCTCATGGCCATCACCGACCTGCAGCATGCCTGAGTCGTATGGCTCGATCGGCGGGTAGAAGGTGCGCATGGAGTCGATTTTAACCTCGCAACACCTGCAGGATCGCTTCGCCGTACTTGGCCAGCTTGTTTTCGCCGACGCCACTCATGGTGCCGAGTTGCTCGAGCGTCGTCGGCTTGCCTGTGGCGATCTCCCTCAGGGTCGCGTCGTGGAAGATCACGTATGCCGGAACGCCCTGCTCCTTCGCCTCGACTGAACGCCAGGCCCGCAGTGAATCGAAGACCGGCGCGAGTTCGGGCGGCAGGTCGGCGAGGGCGGTGCGCCGCGCTTTGGACGACGACCGGGCCGCGCGCTCCGGCTCGCGCCTGAGCATCACCTCGCGCTTGCCGGCGAGAACCTCTGCGCTCGCGCTCGTGGTGAGCAGGGTGCCGAATCCGTCGCTGTTGACGGCGAGGAGGTCCTGGGCGAGAAGTTGCCGCACGACGCCGCGCCACTCCTGCTCGCCGAGCTCGGTGCCGATGCCGTATGTGCTGAGCGAGTCATGGCCGTACTGCGTGATGCGTGCGGTGGTGCGCCCGAGCAGGATGTCGACAATCTGACCTGCGCCGAACTTCTGGTTGCGCTCGCGCTGCAGCCTGACGATCGTGGAGAGCAGCTTCTGGGCCGCTACCGTGCCGTCCCACGACGCTGGCGGCGCAAGACACGTATCGCAGTTGCCGCAGGCGGTCGACTGTTCACCGAAGTACTTGAGCAACTGCACACGGCGGCACTCCACCGTTTCGCAGAGCGCGAGCATGGCGTCGAGGTGCATCCCGAGTCGACGGCGATGCTCGGCGTCACCCTCTGAACCATCGATCATGCGGCGCTGCTGCACGACATCCTGGAGGCCGTAGGCAAGCCACGCTGTTGACGGCAGGCCGTCACGGCCAGCGCGGCCCGTCTCCTGGTAGTAGCCCTCCACGGACTTCGGCAGGTCGAGGTGGGCAACGAATCGCACGTCCGGCTTGTCGATGCCCATGCCGAATGCGATGGTCGCCACCATCACGATGCCGTCTTCCCGCAGGAAGCGCGACTGGTTCGCGGCCCGCAGCTTGGAGTCGAGACCCGCGTGGTATGGCAGCGCGGAGATGCCGTTCTTCACCAGAAACTCGGCTGTCTGCTCAACGGATTTGCGCGTCAGGCAGTAGACGATGCCAGAATCGCCAGGGTGCTCGGCGCGCAGCAACTCGAGCAGCTGCTGCTGGGGTGCATCTTTGCTGGCGATGCGGTACTGGATGTTCGGCCG
>JAODLU010000301.1 GCA_025464125.1 Microbacteriaceae bacterium
ATATCCCGAAGCACGAGATCATCTTCGACGCGATCCTGTCGCTGTACTCACACGGCGAACCGACCGATGTCATTGCTGTCACCGACGAACTCACGAAGACCGGTGAAATCACCCGCGCTGGCGGTGCCGAATACCTCCACACCCTGACCGGTGTTGTGCCTACCGCGGCCAATGCCGGCTACTACGCGAGCATCGTCGCTGAGAAAGCAGTTCTTCGCCGACTGGTAGAGGCCGGCACCCGCATCGTGCAGATGGGCTACGCCAGCGAGGGTGAGGTCGTCGATCTTGTCAACAACGCACAGGCAGAGATCTACGGCGTGACCGGCGGTGCGGAGACTGAAGACTACGTTCCGCTGACCCTCGCGGTGAATACGGCCATTGACGAGATCGAAGCGGCCCAGGGCCGCGATGGTTCCATGACCGGAGTGCCGACGGGCTTCAAGGAACTCGACGACCTGACCAATGGTCTTCACCCCGGCCAGCTCATTATCGTGGCGGCCCGCCCCGCGCTGGGTAAGTCGACTCTCGCGCTCGACTTCGCTCGCGCGGCGTCGATCAAGCACGATATGCCATCGATCATCTTCTCGCTCGAGATGGGGCGATCAGAGATCGCGATGCGGCTGTTGTCGGCCGAGTCATCGGTCGGCCTGCAGAGTATGCGCAAAGGCACAGTCGACCCCAGGGACTGGACGACGATCGCGAGCACCAGGGGTCGCATCAACGACGCGCCGCTTTACATTGACGACAGCCCTAACATGACGCTGGTCGAGATTCGCGCCAAGTGCCGCAGGCTCAAGCAAAAGGTCGGGCTGAAGATGGTCATCATCGACTACCTGCAGCTGATGACCTCGGGCAAGCGCGTCGAGTCCCGGCAGCAGGAGGTGAGCGAGTTCTCCCGAGCGCTCAAGCTTCTCGCCAAAGAGCTGCAGGTTCCGGTCATCGCTCTTTCCCAGCTCAACCGTGGTCCTGAGCAGCGCGCTGACAAAATGCCGGCCCTCTCTGATCTACGCGAATCCGGCTCGCTTGAGCAGGATGCCGACATGGTGATCCTGCTGCACCGCGAAAGCGCATACGAGAAAGACAATCCCCGCGCAGGCGAAGCCGACTTCATTGTGGCCAAGCACCGCAACGGTCCGACTCGCACCATCACTGTCGCATTCCAGGGCCACTTCTCACGCTTCCAGGACATGGCGCCGGCCTGATCCGAGAGCGACAGCCGCACAGCAACCCGGGTCTAAACTAGCCAGCGTTGCCGACTGGGAAAGTTGCCGAGCGAGAAGAGGTCCCGTGGTTCCGACTGCTGTGGAAACCTCGCACAACACAATCGGCGACGGTGGCGCCAGCCAGCGGGCCGCGTACTGGCCAGTGCCGATCGTGCGTGCGATCCCTGCTGCCGGCCTTGCGCTCCTCGTCACGTTCTCGGCCGATCACTCGGCGTCGTTCGGTCTCGACGCCTTCGGGGTTTTCGGCATCGTTTCCGGCCTTGCACTCGGGGTGGTGGCCTTGCTGCGGCTCGCGAGCAGCGGGGTGCGACCGTTCTTCGTTGCCCAGGCAGCGGTCACAGTCGTGTGCGGCATCCTGGCGCTGGTCTTCCGCGACAGCGGAGTCGCCGGGTTGTTCCTCGTGCTCACGATCTTCGCGGCGATCACCGGCATGCTCGAGCTCTACAGCGGATTGCGCAGTCGCCGACGGTTCGTTGCCTCTGGCGATTGGGTCGCCGTCGGCGCGCTTACCGCCATTGCGGCTGTCGTCTTCGTTCTTATTCCCCCGGGATTCAGCCAGCGCTTCACCGGTCCGGACGGGGTGCACAGGGTGCTCGACTCCGCAGTCGTTGTTGTAGGGCTGCTCGGGGCCTACGGCGCGATAGTGGCTGTGTACCTCGTCATCGCGGGGCTGTCCGCCAAGTGGGGAACCCAGAAGGTGCAGGCGACCGCACCGGTTCTGCATGAGAGCGAGCCATCCCAGTGAGTAGTCCGAAGAGGCCAGTGACGAAACCAAGCATGCGCGACCGCACACGACCGGTCGAATTCCTGGGCATAGCGCTCATCGTCGCCCTGTTCATCGGGTTGGTGGTTCTCGGCAGCACCCGGCAGCCGACACTCGCACTGATCTTCTTCGGAGTCACTTTCATCGTGACGCTCGTGACGATTGCCATGCTCGCGCTAGCAGTCAAGCCAGGGGTCGCCGAGAAGAAGGACATCAGCGACCAAAACGACGAGCAGAAGCTGGACGGCCACGGCCCGGACGGGCGCAGCTCAGGTCACTAACCGCTCGCTACTCGATGCGCCTGACTACTCGATGTAGCTGACGAGGTCACTCGCGAGGCCGGCGTATCCGGCTGGGGTAAGTGCGACCAGTCGCGCTTTGGCCTCAGCGCCGATATCGAGGCCCTCGACGAAAGCAACGAGTTCGGCCTGGTCAACGCGCTTTCCCCTTGTGAGCTCCTTGAGCATTGCGTACGGGTCGGCGATTGAGCTGCGACCTGCAGTCACCTCGGCGCGAATGACGGTCTGGATCGCTTCTCCGAGGACCTCCCAATTGGTGTCGAGGTCCGCGGCGAGACGGGGACGGTTCACGTCGATCTCCCCGAGTCCGCGCAGGATGTTGTCGAGAGCCAGCACCGAATGCCCGAGCGCAACGCCGACATTCCGCTGGGTCGACGAATCGGTGAGATCGCGTTGCAGGCGGGACGTGACGAGAGTGGCCGCGAGGGATTCGAGCAGGGCGCTCGAAAGTTCAAGGTTGGCCTCAGCGTTTTCGAAGCGGATGGGGTTGATCTTGTGCGGCATCGTGGACGACCCGGTGGTTCCGGCCTGCGGAATTTGGGTGAAGTATCCCATCGAGATGTAAGTCCAGATGTCAGTGCAAAGGTTGTGCAGCACGCGGTTGGCATGGCTGATCTTCGAATAGAGCTCGGCCTGCCAGTCGTGAGGTTCGATCTGCGTGGTCAGCGGGTTCCAGTCCAGCCCGAGGGATGTGACGAACTCCCTGGAGATGGCGGGCCAGTCCTGGGTCGGATCTGCTGCGACATGCGCAGCGAACGTTCCGGTTGCTCCACTGAACTTGCCGAGGTATTCCGTGGCTTCCACCTGCGCGAGGATGCGACGAAGCCGCCCGACGAAGACCGCGAACTCCTTGCCGACCGTGGTGGGTGTCGCTGGCTGGCCGTGAGTGTGTGCCAGCATCACATCCGCCCTGTGGGTTATCGCTCGCTCGGCCAGCGCTTCGACCACGGCGCGAGCTTTTGGAAGCCACACCTCGCGGACCGCGGCACTGATGGTGAGCGCGTATGACAGGTTGTTGATGTCTTCGCTGGTGCACGCGAAGTGGGTGAGTTCTGCAACGTCGTTGAGGCCAAGGTTGGCCAGGCGCTTGCGAACGTAATATTCGACGGCCTTGACGTCATGGCGAGTCGTCGCCTCGAGAGCAGCGAGCTCGGCTATGTCCGCCTGCCCGAAGTCGGGAACGAGCGCGCGCAGCGACCTGGCCTGCTCGATATCGAGGTGCTCAGATCCGAAGAGTTCGTGGTCGGTCAGGTAGAGCAGCCACTCCACTTCTACGTGAATGCGCGCGCGATTGAGCCCGGCCTCAGACAGGTGCTCCCCGAGACCGGAGACGGCGGATGCATACCTGCCGTCGAGCGGGCTGAGTGGTTGTTCGGGCAGTGGGCTCACGAGACTCCCTGTCGGATTCCTGGTTCGATCTGGCGAAATAGTGCTGCGCTCGAGCGTTCGATCATTGCGAGCACGGTGTCGAACATTGCGGCGTTCGAATAGTAGGGGTCTGGCACATCCGCCTGTGCGGCCTGCTCCTGGTCGAAGCTCAGCAGCAGTTGCACTTTGCCCCTGTCCTCGTCGGTAGTCGCCCACGCGCGAAGAATGCGTTCCTGGCTGCGATCGAATACCACTACAAGGTCAAGGCTTTCGAACCACTCAGGGTCGAACTGGCGAGCGCGGTGGCGAGAGCCGTCATACCCTTTCGCGGCGAGTGCGGCGATCGTGCGGTCATCCGAATTTTCGCCGACGTGCCAGTCACCCGTGCCAGCTGAGATCACAGTGACGGCTCCCTCATAACCGGCTTTGCGCACCAGTTCCTGGAAAACAACCTCAGCCATTGGCGACCTGCAGATATTGCCGGTGCAGACGAAGCAGATCCTGAAGAGCGCCGACTCGTCGAGGGTCCGGTCGAAACTCATGCTGCCATTCTCCCGCAGTTTGGGGTGCTGCGCCGTCCCGTCCTTCACATCGCCGACCATCGCGAGCCGACCTCGAGCCGTGCAGTACGCGACTTCTCGCATGTCGTGCGGGCGCAGGATGTGCACTCCGGAAGGGAAGACATGAACGTCATGCCAGCAGGTTCGGAGGCTACGGCCTCTGTCATCGCGGGGTTACAGCACCAGGCGCGCGAGCTTGACCAGCTCGCGTCTGAGGTGAACGGACTGCGTGCGAGGATGCCCATTCCTGAACCGTCTGAGTGGTGGGACCTGGCCAGCGCTGCGTTCGGCCGGGCAACGGACACTACCGCTGGCGACATCGCGCACGTGGTCGTGCTGCTGCGCCATGCACTCGGGGAAACGCGATCAGCGATCTCGGCAATGCTGTCCCATGGGTGACGGCCTTGCGATCGCCGGAGGCGGCAAAACCACAGTCGGCACCGATCATCTCTTCGGAACCGCGCAGCGATTGTCGGTGCTGGGCCACGAGGCCGAAACCTGCCTCGGGTCGATGGCCAGCATCGACAGGTACGTGGAGACCCCTGCCCTGCGCGCGGCCGGCGCCCCCTCCGCGGCATTCGCAGCCGAGCAGTCGTTGCGCGATGCGGCGGCAGTGCTCATGCGGGCACTTGTGGGCATCGGATTGCTGGAGGGCTCCCTCGGAATCGCCGCGGAGGCTGACGGATTCGTGGATCGCGCGACGCTTCGGGTGGGGCAGGAGCTGGCGGCCAGGGTCGCGTGGGCAGCAGGGTGGGCGCTTCCAGGGTTGCTCACCCTGGCGCTGCCGACGGTGGTCGGCGTCGCTGCTGCGGTGATGGTGGGCATTGCCCTGGCCCCCGAGGCCCAGAGAAAAGCCGCACTCGCCCGACTGCCTGCAGCGCTCATGACCCTGGAGCCCGTGCTCAGCGACCCGGCCTTCGTCACGTTCGTGCGATTCGCCATCGGCAGCGCAGATGACTTCGAGGCCGGGCTCGCCCATCTCCCGCCCGAGCTGTCGCACCTGCTCGGAGATGAGGGACTTGGGGTCTTCGGCCTGGTCGTTGCCACGAGGGTCATCGTGGCAATCGGGCAGCAGGGCGGCGAACTGTCAGAGACGCAGGTCGTGACCAGGCCGTCCGGCGCTGAACGCCAGGGCACGGTAGCCGAGGGGTGGGATGACCGTGCATCGCGTATCCCTGAGGGGCAGGCCCAGGTGCGCATCGATCGCTACGAGGTCGAGGGCCAGCAGGACCGGTTCGAGGTGTACATCAGCGGCACCCGCGACTTCGGCCTCGACGCAGATGCGCAGCCGTTCGACATGACGAGCAACCTGAACGGCATCGGTGAGCTCAGCTCCGGCTCGGAGCGGGCAGTGCGCCAGGCGATGGAGCAGGCCGGTATCCAGCCGGATAGTCCGGTTCTGCTGACCGGCCATTCGCAGGGAGGCCTGGTTGCGGCGCGCATCGCCGAGTCAGGGGACTACAACGTCAGCGGCGTCTACACACTCGGCGCCCCGGCTTCGGGGGTGGTCGTGCCGGCATCCATTCCATGGATAGCGGTCGAGCACACCGACGACCTCGTGCCTGCACTGTCAGGGCACTGGGCATCAGGCGACCCTGTTGTCGTCAGTCGACGGGCGTTCGATAGTCCGCTGCCAGACACCGGCTTCGCGTTCCCGGCCCATCGGCTCGACGCCTATCGCGAGACCGCGATGCTCATCGACGGATCGAGCGAGGCGAGGATCGCTGGTGCTGCCGCACAGTTCGACACGTTCGCCGCACCTGGCTCGACTGTCGAGACGAGGCTATACATCTCGGAACGCACGGCGCCGATACCCTCCGGGGTGCGGCCTTAGCGCCGGTTGCGGTCGCTTCCCACGATCGGGCGCAGCAGGATGCCGATCAGCCAGCTGAGAATTCCGAGCACGATCGCGCCGAGCACACCCCACCAGAAACCATCGACGATGAGACCGAACCCGATAAGTGAGGAGATCCAGCTCACCAGCAGCAGAAGGAGGGCATTCACGACGAGCGCAAGCAGGCCGAGAGTGAGAATGTAGAGCGGGAACGCGACGATGCGGATGAAGTTGCCGATCACCCCGTTCACGATGCCGAAGATGAGGGCGACCAGCAGGTAGGTCAGAATCCACCCGAGCACGCTCGGCTCATACGGCAGCACGTGTACACCGCCGACGATCAGGGTTGTCAGCCAGAGTGCGACTGCGTTGATCACGAGGCGAACCAGGAATCTCTTCATAGTCCACAACTATGTCGGTAGGGCGGTCTGGCTGCAATCGACCGTGCAGTCGACCGCGCAATCCACCAGCCCGTCCACCGCGAATAGGCTTGCCACGTGACCACTCCCGACTCTCCAGTTCGACTTCGCCCGGACATCCTGGCGCTCGCGGCCTATCGGCAGGGCAGGCCGGCCGCCGACGACGCGTTCAAACTCTCGTCGAACGAGAATCCATTCGACCCGATCCCCGAGGTGCTCGCGGCGATCACGGCGTCGTCGATCAACCGCTACCCGGATGCCGCAGGCATCACTTTGCGCACGCGCCTCGGTGAGCGTTTCGGGGTGGGGCTCGAGCAGGTGCACCTCGGCGCGGGATCCGTTTCCGTTCTCTCCCAACTCATCCAGGCCGCAGCTGGCGCGGGCGACGAGGTCATCTACGCCTGGCGGTCGTTCGAGGCATACCCGGGTCTTGTCGTCGTTGCTGGCGCGACGAGCGTGAAGGTGCCGAACACGGCAGGGGACGGGCACGACCTCGATGCCATGGCGGCAGCCGTGACCGAGCGCACGAGGGTGATCATCGTCTGCAGCCCGAACAACCCGACGAGCACGGTTGTTGCGGCTGACGCCTTCGACGCATTCATGGCGAAGATTCCGACTTCGGTGCTCGTCGTTCTCGATGAGGCTTACATTGAGTTCGTCGGCGAGGGTGAATCCGTCAACGGGCGGGACGTGCTCGGCCGCTATCCGAACCTGGTCGTATTGCGCACGTTCTCGAAGGCCTATGGTCTTGCGGGCCTCCGCATCGGTTATGCGATCGGCCCGCAATACATTCTCGACGCTGCTCGCAGCACCTCCATTCCCCTGTCGGTCACCGAGCCGGCGCAACGTGCTGCGATTGCGTCTCTCGACCACGAAGAGGTGCTCTTCGAACGGGTGGCCGGGTTGAGGGTTCTTCGGGACCAGGTCTGGCAGTCCCTCCTTGCGCAGGGCTGGGCAGTTCCGAAGCCATACGGCAACTTCGTCTGGCTCGAGACCGGCGACCAGACTGAGCGAGCCGCAGAGGTCTTCGCGGCCCACGGAATCGTTACGCGGCCGTTCCATCCGGAGGGCATCCGCATCTCCATCGGCGAGGCGCAGTCTGTCGACAGCCTCCTAATGGCCTCTGCCGAGGTTGTCCGTTTTCTCCCAGAGACCTCGTCGAAGCCCGCGTTAGGTTAGTAGCGGAGAGCCGACCGAGGGTCGTGCACCTCCCCCACACCACCACAACCGGACTGCGAGGTTCCCGTGGCGAAAGCGTCATCAACGGTCCAGCTGCTCTCCGCTGACGGAACACTGCAGCCCGGAGTGGCTGCAGACGAATACCTGCCGTACATCGACGCGCTCGACGACTCGATGCTCGAGCAGTTCTACCGCGACATGGTGGTCGTGCGCAGGTTCGACGTCGAGGCCACCAACCTGCAGCGCCAGGGACAGATGGGCCTCTGGGTTCCCAGCATGGGCCAGGAGGCAGCGCAGGTGGGCTCCGGGCACGCCACTCGCGCGCAGGACCACATCTTTCCCGCGTACCGGGAGCATTCCATTGCGATCATGCGGGGCGTCGACGCCATCGATATCGTTCGCATGCTGCGCGGCCTCACTCACGGCGGCTGGAATCCTGCTGAGCACGGTAATTTCCACCTGTACACGCTGGTGATCGGCTCGCAGACCCTCCACGCGACCGGCTATGCGATGGGCATCGCGCTCGACGGGCTCTCCGGCACCGGCAATGTCGAAAAAGACGAGGCCACGATCGTCTATTTCGGTGACGGGGCATCCTCGCAGGGTGATGTCAGCGAGGCGTTCGTTTTCGCTGCCAGCTACCAGACGCCGCAGGTGTTCTTCCTGCAGAACAATCACTGGGCCATTTCGGTGCCGGTGAGCACACAGTCGCGAACCCCTCTCTATCTGCGCGGCACAGGGTTCGGCATTCCGAGCGTGCAGGTCGACGGCAACGACGTGCTCGCGAGTTTCGCTGTTACCCGCAAAAATCTTGACGAGGCACGCGGTGGCGCAGGACCCCGTCTCATTGAGGCGCTCACCTACCGAATCGGCGCACACACGTCTTCTGACGATCCGACCAAGTATCGAACGGATGCCGAACTCCAGTCGTGGGTGAAGCGCGACCCGATCGCCCGCTACGAGACCTGGCTGAGGGGCAGGGGCCAGTCTGAGAAGTTCTTCGCCGAGGTGGCAGCGCAGGCCGAGGATTTTGCGGCAGACATCCGTACCCGCACCCGCGAGCTCGGCACCCCGCCGGTCGACAACATGTTCGACTTCGTCTATTCGGAGCCGCATCCCGTGATCGACCTCCAGAAGAAGTGGCTCGCGGAATACGAGGCGTCCCTGGGCGAGGGTGGCGAGAACTGATGGCCGACGAAATGGTGCCCGGGCAGGAGATGCCCCTCGCAAAGGCCCTCAACGCCGGCCTTCGCAA
>JAODLU010000001.1 GCA_025464125.1 Microbacteriaceae bacterium
CGGCGACATAGGTGCCGAACGCCGCGGCCCCCATGCTCGTGAGTGTGGCTGGAGCCGATTTCACCGCGAGAGTCGTGCTGGTCGACTCATTCCGGCCGACCGAGAGCGCCAGCTTCGCGAAGCGCACTCCAGTGCTGTCGACCGGCGTGCCACCCTGGGTGGTGCCGTGCACATCCAGAAGCAGGAAGGCAGTGGTCGCGTTCACGAAGAGCAGCTGCGGGTTACCTATCGTCGTATGCAGGATGCCGCCATGGCCGGTAAATGTCACTGATCCGGGCAACCCGACAAGCCCCTGGCCGGTCTGCGGATCATACGTTCCTGTGCCGTGCGCCCAGCCGAACCGCGGGGTCTCGTAGGTCGCTCCCCCGTCGACTGTCCACTCGCCGTTAGCGATGCTGCTGCTGATGTATGCGCGGAACGATTCCTTGAAACCCCAGTCGAGGCTCGCGTTCGCGACGGTGCACGAGCTCTCGGCGGCGAGGGATGGCGGTGTCGCGCTGGCCGGGACAGCCGGTGCCATCACCACGAGGCCCGCGATAACTAGGGCGACCAGCCTCGCGATCATCCAGTCTCGCCGGCGCGATACATCGACACGTGCAGGATGCTCGCCTCGACGTATGGCTCGCCGAACGCCACGAAACCGAACTTGGCGTAGAGCGAAGCCACGTATTGCTGCGCATGCAGCACGAAGGCCTCCGTGCCGTGCGCGTCGAGCACTGCCTGGATCAGCACCTGGGCGAGACCTTCACCGCGGTGGTCAGCTCGCACCACTACGCGACCGATGAGGTGATTGGCGTCGAGATGCGATGCAGCGTCGTCGCGCAGCACGCGCAGGTAGGCGTATGCGCCGGTGGTATCTGCGATCCAGTAGTGCTCAGTCGACGGTTCCTGGTCACGCCGGTCAAGCTCTTCTTCGTCGACCTTCTGTTCCACGAAGAACACGTCGGTGCGAAGCTTGAGGAACGAATAGAGTTCCTCGGTTGTGAGTTGGCTCCACGATTTCTGTACAACGGAACATTCGGGCATACCCACGAGTTTAATAACGTGTACGAAGTGTTCCGGAAAGGACGAAACCATGAGCTCCACCACCGATCCCACCGCCTTCCCCGTCGTCAAGTCCGAGGATGAGTGGCGTGCCGAACTCGGCCCGCGCTATTCGATCCTGCGCGAAGCAGCTACCGAGCGCCCATGGTCGGGTGCACTGCTCGATGAGAAGCGCGCCGGCGTCTACACCTGTGGCGCGTGCGGCGCCGAACTGTTCCCAAGCGGCACGAAGTTCGAGTCCGGTTCAGGCTGGCCAAGCTTCTATCAGGCCATCAAGCCGGACGCCGTGAAGCTGATCACCGACAAGACCCTCGGCATGGTGCGCACAGAGGTTGTCTGCGCCAACTGCGGATCCCACCTCGGGCACCTCTTCGATGACGCGTACCAGACGCCCACCGGGGACCGTTACTGCATGAACTCCGCATCTCTCTCATTCCAGGAAGAGAAGTAAGCGAAAGCATGTCGATACTGGATGCCGTCGCCTCCCGTCGCTCCCAGTCGAAGGTGACGGCGGCGGCACCCACCCACGAAGAGCTGTTACCGCTGGTCGCCGCCGCTGGAACCGTCGCCGACCATTCCGCCCTCCGCCCGTGGCGCCTGATCGAGTTGCGCGGCGATGCGCGCAAGCACCTCGGCGACGCGTTCGCAGACGCCAGCGGTCTCACCGACCATGACGACCGCGACAAGGCAGCGCGCAAGCCCCTGCGTGCCGAACTGCTCATCGCCGTGGTCTGCAGCCGCACGCCGAGCCTGAAAGTGGCTGACTGGGAGCAGGATGCCACGGCCGCGGGCGTCGCCCACCTGCTGAGCCTTCTGCTCGCCGACGCCGGCTGGGGCGTCATGTGGCGCACCGGCCACCTCACTCGATCGGCGCCCGTTCGGGCGATGCACCACCTCGAGGACAACGAAGAGCTGCTCGGCTGGCTCTACGTTGGCGGTCTCGAGAAGCCGCAGAAAGACAGCCGCAAGCTGATCGATGCCGAGAAGTTCCTCACCGCCCTTTAGAGACCGCGCTCTCGGGAGATTCTTCGCGACGGCGTTGCCGCAACGAGCACCGCCACAAGCGTCAGGGCAGTACCGCCGACGGTCGCGAAGGCGAACACATGCCCGGGGATCGGAAGCACGACGTCGAGCACCAGCGAGGTCACCAGCTGGCCTGCGGTCGAGGCGAGGCCGAGCAGGAGGAGGCCGGTGATCCTCACGACCATTGCGGTTGCGGCGACGAAGACGCCTCCAACGAGACCGCCGATATAGAGCAGCGGGTTGGACGGGAAGCTGGCCGGCCAGCCAACGATTCCCACATGGATGGCCGCGGCGACAAGCAGCAGGGCACCACCGATGAGGAAGTTGAGAAAGGTTGGCGTGAGCGCGGATGCGGCCCGCAGCTTCACCTGCCCGTTGATGGCCTGCTGCAGGCCGACCCCGAGGCCCGCGATGAGCGGGAGCGCGAGCATCCACAGCGGAACGTCCCCGCCGAAGTGCGGCGAGACCGCCCAGCCGACCGCAACCAGCGCGAGAACAGCACCGAGCAGGCGGGTGATGGTGAGCGGCTTTGGCGGGGTAATGCCAATTCCCCGCCGGTCGATGAGCAGGCCGCTGACTGTCTGGCCACAGACCACCGCGATCGTGAACAGCGCGACGCCGAGCACCGCGCCGGTAAGTCCCTGGGAGAGCACGAACAGCGCACCGAGCGCTCCCCCGCAGATGAACCACGCGGGAATCGCGCGAGTCTTCACGGCCGTCATCACAGCCGCCAGACCGCGACGCCCTGGTCTCCAGAACACCATCGCGATGGCCACGACGATGAAGCCGGAGCCGAACGAGAGGGAGGCCGCCAGGTACCCGTCGCCCAGCGCACGGCCGAGCTCCCCGTTGATGCGGGACTGGATGGCGATGAGCACACCGATCGCGACGGACCCGAGCACCCCAGCCACAAGCACAGCACGAGGCTCTCTGGGAGGAAGGGTGGACAGGTCGCTCATGGCCTGTCAACGCTACCGGCCGCGGCGCCACAGGCCGACCCGCGCTGCTCTCGTGCGCGATCACCGGGCAGCCGGACCAAGTAGGCTAAAAGCCCGTGTCACGGGTCCGCCCCCTTAGCTCAGTTGGCCAGAGCACCGCTCTTGTAAAGCGGGGGTCGACGGTTCGAATCCGTCAGGGGGCTCCACGAAATTGCTGTCGCACTGCGCTGGCGCTAGCCCCGCGTCGACCGGTCG
>JAODLU010000004.1 GCA_025464125.1 Microbacteriaceae bacterium
CTCAACTACGCCTGGCCTACGGCCGAGATCGCCGTCATGGGCGGTCAGGGCGCGGTCAATATCCTCTACCGCAACGAAATCAAGGCGGCGGAGGCCGCCGGCGAGGATGTCGCGGCTGTGCGCACGAAACTTGCCAACGAATACACCTACAACGTGGCATCCCCCTTCCTGGCAGCCGAGCGGGGTGAGCTGGACGGTGTCATCGAACCTGCGGCGACGCGCGTTGTTGTGATTAAGGCCCTGCGCGCCCTGAAGACGAAGCGCGCGACCCTCCCGCCGAAGAAGCACGGAAACATCCCGCTGTGAGCGACGCATCCGAGTCAGCGCCTGAAGAGGTATTGCCCGCGTTCACCGTTCTTGCAGGCAATCCGACCCCGCAGCAACTCGCGGCAGTGACAGCTGTTCTCGACACAATGATGGACGAGCTGGAGCAGGATGCCCGGCTCGGGTCGCGCGGCCGCTCCGCCTGGGCTCTCAGCCAGCAGGCCACCCGCCCGGTGCTGAGACCCGGCTTTGGTGCATGGCGCAGCTTTTCGGCATAACCTGCTGGAATACTGCCGACGGCGACGCCTGACGACTAATTCCGTTGCGCGGGCTGCGGATACCGAACCCTGCGCGCTGGCGCACCGGCTGATGGCGTGGCCTGGGCCGATGTACCCCGACTTACGTCACTGCCCAGCCACTACTTAGCGGGTTTACCGCTTGACACCCATCCGGGGGGCAAGCGTTTGTACCCCGACAGTCCCCTAAAGTGACGACTTTTGCTCGACGGGTCCCGAGGGCACTATTAGTACTGCTAGGTGTGTCTCTTAGAGACATGCACCATCCATTGGCCGACTAGGGTAAGCGGGCCAATGTTGTGGGGGCGGGTCAGGGCGATATTCGGGTTATCGCCCTGACCCGGGGTTTTAAACGGGATCGGCCTTCGGGGGCCGGTCCCGTTTTTCCGTTCATGGCCGGTTACGAGTGACCATTACTGGCTTGGCGTGCGCAGCGCGGGACACGCGAAATTCACGCTGTGCTCACGCGAGAGTGCGCGGAATCTCCAGCCACAGGTCGACCCTGTCCTCTTCGTCATCCGCGTTGTTGCTGCCGAGCGCGCTGGCGTGCCCGTCATCGAGCGAACTGAGCCCGACCACGGTGACTGCCGTGTCTGAACCCTCCGGCACGGTTCGAACGATGAGCTTGTCTGTCACCGTCGACCGGATGGCGAGCGCGAGCCTGTCGAGCACGCGTTCCAGCTCGGGGTCCGCAAGATCGTCCAGTCCGCCCTCGTCGAGCAGTGTGACCGTTGTGCCCTTGCGCCTGGCGATCATGATCTCTTCGCGCACGCTGTCGTTCAGCAGCCTGCGGCCCCGGATCTCATCGCGGATTGCACCCTCCAGGTAGAGGCACTCCCGTCGCTGTCCCTCGGTGAGCTCACCGTTCGACGCGGCGATCTGCCGCAGCATCGGCAGGGCCATGCGGCTCGTCTGGCTCAACCGGAACTGGCGCTCAGACACGTGCGCTTCCTGCGCCGCGCGCCACTCCACTGCCTCGCGTTCGGCGAGCGCGTACTGGCGCGCATCCCGGTCTGCTTTCGACAGCGAAAGCGACAGTGCGTAAGAGATGCCGACCCAGATCGTGCTGCCAACGACGCCGTATGCAGTCAGGCCGGCGAAGCCCGACCATGCGATGGTCTGCACGATCAGGATTCCAATGCCTATCCAGGCGAAGAGCTGGCGGCGCTTGGTAGAGGTGATGACCATCAAAACGCCGGTCGCCGCAGTGTGCCATGCCGCGTACCCGTCGACGAGCGGTGCGGTCAACTGGCTGGTGACGAGCAATGAGATGGCGAGCACGACGGCGGTGTTGAACGCGGCGATCCAGATGGGCATCCGGGACTTCTTGGATGGCAGCAGGCTCACGATCGTGGCGATCGCGTAAAGCACCATGGCGATGATGTACGGAGCCTTTTGCCGTGGGATCTCGATCGATGCAGTGGCGAGCACGAGGTGATAGGCCGAGAACACGGCAGCAAGACCGATGATCAGGTAGCGCGGGATGGAGATCATGAGACTGCGGGCTCCTCGATCTCGGTGAGTGCCGGGTCACGGTCGTCAGGGTGCGGCCACCGGATGCTGATGACGGTGCCGCTGCCTGCCGCAGAGTCGATCACCACGTTCCCACCGGCATTCGCCACGCGCTCGACGATCGACACGCGGAGGCCAAGTCGTTCGGTCGGCACCTCGTCGAACGCGAATCCGGAACCGGTGTCGCCGACGTCTACCTGGATACCGCCGTCGGCGATCCCACGGATGGCGAGCCATCGGGTGACGTCATCGTCGCCGGCGTGCTGGAGGCTGTTGACCATCGCTTGCACCGCCGCCGAGTACACGGCCTCGGCCGACTGCACGGGGATGGTGCCTGATTCCGTGTTTCCGATGCGCAACTCGAACGGCGCGGAGAGAGTGGATGTCGCGCCGATGATGCGGTGACTGAGCTGGTCCATCCGCATCGTCGCATCGTCGTCGGGTGAGGCCGCAGCGGCGTCCCTGAGGTGGCCTATCGCGTTCCTCGCCATTCGCGCGGACAGTTCCTTGGATTCGGGCGTGAACGCCCGCGCAGCCGAGAGCAGGGTGGTGAGCACGCTGTCGTGCACGATCGCGTCGACCTGCACGCGCTCGATCTCCGTCGCGTGCTGCCGCACGGCGAGTGCGTAGCGATCGAGAGCTGTGGCCTGGGCAGAGTCCACCGACGCTGCAGCCTGCCTGAGCATGGTGATGATGATCAGCACAGCGCCGCCGAGGATGATCGCGTATGCGGTGTCGAGAAAAGCGGATCCCACTGTGCGGCCACCGCCCGATGGCGTGATACGCAACAGCCCGTAGATGATCGGCGCGACGAACAGGTAGATCGTGGCGACCCACGTGTTGAAGGCGATAGCCGCAGCAGCCGTAGCGACTGTGCAGAGGAACCAGAGCCATGGCCTTGTGGACTGCACGATGCCGGGGTCTACGGAGGCGAACGGCCACGCGACAAGTGCGGCAAGGAACGCCACGATGAAGTAGATGTTCGAGCCCGTGACAAACCGGCGGGCAATCGACGCGACGACGTTCGCGATGAGGCCGCCATAGATGGCGATTGCCAGCACCCATGCCCACACGGGCTCGAGCTGGTTCCATTCCGCGATGGTCGTCGGCAGGGTTTGCGCGGCGAATACCAGGCCGAAAATGGCGACAGTGCGCGACGACACGGTCTCGATCTGCCGCCGGCTGATCGGGTTTCGCGGCTGGCGTGCCTGCGCGACTGGCGCAGCGAGTGCCTGGCTAGCGGCCATCTCCGCCATCCGGGTCGAGGCCCGGGAGAATGCCGTCTTCCACCGCACGACGGAGCAGGTCCACCTTGGTGGGCGCCGGGCGACCCACCTCGATGTACTTCGTGCGAATGCGGTCAAGGTATTCACGGGCGGTTGAGTAGCCGATGCCAAGCTGCTGGGCGGCGAGCTTGAGAGGCAGTCCTGAAGCGTAGAGGTGCAGGATCTCGCGCTCGCGACGACCGAGCTGGGCCTTGGCGAAGTCGCGGTCGGCATCGATCGCGCTCGCCCACTCGAGGTTGTTAAGCACCTCACCGCGGGCCACCGTTTCGACCGCAGACATCACGGTCTTAGTAGCCGACGACTTGGGGATGACGCCAGCGGCACCCGCGGCGAGCGCCTCGCGAACCGAAGCAACCAGGTCAGCGATGCTATGAATCAGCACGGCAGAGCCTGTGGCCTGCACGCGCTTGACGTTGTCTGTCACTGTTGAACCGTCGCCGAGGGACAGGTCGAGCACCACTACGTCGTTCTCGCGATCGCCGAGCTGGTCGACGAACTCCTGCACAGACGCAGCGGCAAGCACGAAGTCGAACCCTGCCTCGATGCACGCAGCTTTCAACCCGAGGCGCACGGATTCGTGGTCATCGACCACGGAAACCCTGACGCCGGTCGGGCGCAGAGTCGACTCGGGCATGTCGATCGTTTGCTGGGCCATGACAAAATCCCGTCTGCGCGGCTCTCGGGTCGGCCGGACTTTCTGGTCCCATGGTAATGGTCGCTGGTCTTCTGCAGCGGATAGAGTCTGCACATGCTCGCCCGAGTCGTGAAAATCGCCCTGACCGCCACGATCTCGCTGCTCGCGCTCGCGGGCTGCTCAGTGTCGTTCGGCTCATCGGGCGTCGAGCACATCCAGCAGTTCGACATCGCTTACACAATCAGCGCAGACGGCACCGTGCACGCGAAAGAGACGATCGACTACAACTTCGGCAGCGAATCGGGCAAGCACGGCATCGACCGTTACCTCGTCACCAGGTTCGCCACGGCGACCGCCGGCACCGACCGGGTGTACAGCTACGAGCACATCACGGTGAAGAGTCCGTCCGGGGCATCCGCTCTCTACTCGACCACCGCATCCAACGCACTGCAGATCCGCATCGGCAACAAGAACGCGACCGTCGGCGGGCGGCAGGTCTACGTGATCGATTACGACATAGTCGGTGCGCTCAACCGCGCGCAGCAGGACAGCGGCGGCTATCTCGACGAGTTCTTCTGGAACGCCACTGGTAGCAACTGGACCGTGCCGATCAGCTCGTCAAAGATAACTGTGACCGGACCGGCCGACGTCACGAGAGTTGCCTGCTTTGCCGGTGCCGTCGGCACGCAGGATGCCTGCGCTACAGCTGCGAACGCCGGGCATACCGCCACCTTCTCTGCAGCCAATCTGAACCCCGGCGAAGGCGTGACCCTCGACGCCGGATTTGCCGACGGCACATTCACGAACGTCGAGCCCGTGCTGCAGCCGTCGCTGCCATACGGCGCGGCTGCGGTGACCAGTGGCTCGAACGATGGTCCGAACCCGTTCTGGTCGCCATGGAACTGGGGCACAGGCCTGGCGTTCCTGATAGGCATTCCACTCGCGTTCGGGGCACTCGTCGTCTCGCGCACGCGCGACCAGGAGTTCACCGGCGTGACTCCTGGCTCGATCCCCGCCGATCCTGCGTCCGCCCCCACGGGCAAGGCACCGCGCGACGAGACGATGGTGGTGCAGTACCAGCCACCGAAGGGCTTTCCGGTCGGGGCCGCGAACGTCATCCTCAACAAGTCGCGCAAAACCGTCGACATCACCGCTACCCTCATCGACCTGGCCGTGCGCGGTTACCTCCAGATCACCGAGGTCGACGGGGGATCCGGGCGCAAGCCAAAGGACTACAACCTCGTCTCGACCCCAGACAAGGCGGCGCAGAAGAAAGCGCAGGCGAGGCCCGGAACACCGGATGCCGCTGACCTCCTGCCGCACGAGGCACTGCTGCTCGGCAAGCTCTTCCAGGGCCACCGCACCGAGGTGACACTGTCCAGCCTCACCAACAAGTTCGCCGCCGACATGCGCGCGATATCGTCGGCGCTCGATGCGTGGATCGAGAACGCCAAATTCTTTATCGACAAACTCAACCGCATGCATCCGCTGCTCGCTGTTCCCCTGGCCCTCGCCGTGCCCATCTTCATCGGCATGACCTTCTTTCCCGGTTCATGGTTCCTGATCCCGGCTGGCATGGCAGCAGGTTCGGTGCTCGCCCGCGGTTCGTCGAAGAAGGCAGTTCGGCGCAGCGCGATGGGCCACGCGCTGTATGTGCAGGTCGAGGGATTCCGGCAGTACATCGCGACAGCCGAGGCCGACCGCATCCGGTTCGACGAGACTGACGATGTCTTCAGCAGGTATATGCCGTGGGCCATCGCCTTCGGCGAAGCCGACCGTTGGGCGAGGGTCTTCAAGGAACTCGCCGAGCAGGGCAAGTACCAGGCGCAGCCCGACTGGTACGCGGGCAGCGCTAACGGTTTCTCGGCCGGCTACCTTGCCGGTTCGATCGCCTCTATCTCGACGATCGGGTCTGCGGTCAGCAGCTTCAGCTCGATGGCGGCCAGCTCGATGACCTCCACTCCATCCTCAAGCGGAGGCTCAGGCTTCAGCGGTGGTGGAGGCGGGGGTGGCGGCGGCGGTGGCGGAGGTGGCGGCGGAAGCTGGTAACGGCCGTCAGGCACACTCGGCGACACGCAGCTAGACGCCTCGCACGAGCGTTGCCACTGCCTCGACGTGGTGGGTGTTCGGAAAAAGGTCGAATGCCCGCAATCGAGTGAGCGCGTAGCCCTTCTCGGCGAATAGCGCGAGGTCACGGGCCAGCGCCACCGGGTCGCAGGCGACGTATACGACCTGTGCAGGCGAGAGGGCTGCCAGCTGGTCGACGACCACTCGACCGGCGCCGGAACGGGGGGGATCGAGAATCACGGTGGCCCTCGACAGGCGCTCGCGCTCATGGCTCGTTGCTGCGCTCTCCAGCCCGCGGAGGTAGTGTTCGACGCGGCCCGTCACTGCCGCGGCTCCCACCCATTCCGACAGGTTCTGGCCAGCATGATCCGTCGCCAGGGGGTCACTCTCAACTGTCGTTATGCGCAGGTTGTTGCCGAAACGGTCACCAACTGCGGCCGCCAGCAGGCCGACGCCCCCGTACAGGTCCTGGTTCGCGGCACGCGCGTCGAACAACTCGGGGTCGATCGCGTCCTGCACTGCTGTGGTCAGCGTTTCGGCCGCATGACTGTGCACCTGCCAGAAACCGTGCACGTCGAGACGAAATTCGCGATCACCGACCCGCTCCACGATGCGCTGGGATTTGGGGCGGCCCGTGCCGCGTGGTTCCCCGCGGAGCACGTACGGATTGCCAGAGGATGGCACGACGATATCGACGTGATCGGCGCCCGAGAAGGTTTCGCCGAGCGGGGCGATTGCCCGCGCTTCGACGGTCGCGAGCGGCAGGTCTGTAACCGGGATGACCCGGTGCGACCGAGCGGCGTATGGGCCGACCGTTCCGTCATCGGCAACGTGCAGCCGCAGCCTGGTGCGCCATCCGGTGCCATCGTCTGCGCCGGGCAGCGCCTCGACCTGCACGTCACTCTCGAGGTGCGCCATGCGGCCCAGCGCGTCGATGAGCACCTGCCGCTTGAGCTCCCGCTGGTGCGCCAGGTCGATGTGACCGAACTCTGCGCCGCCGGCCCTGTCTGCAGGGTCCCGGTCGATGGATGCCGCAGACCAGACGTGTTCGCGACGATGGGCTGACGCGACAAGTACCTCGACGGTGTCTGCGCGCCAGAAGGATTTCTTGGAATCCTCCGTAATCCTGGCGAGCACGGTCTCGCCGGGAATCGCGTCACTGACGAAGACGACCCTGCCGTCGAGCCGACCGACCGAAATGCCCCCGTGGGCGACATTGGTAACCTCGATCTCGACGTCCCTGCCCAGCCATTCACCCATCCCCCGAGCTTGCCACAGGAGGCAGCGTGCGAATCTACCTGGCATCCACATCGCCAGCCAGGCTTGCCACACTGCGGGCTGCAGGCATCGAGCCCATCGTGCTCGCCTCCCAGGTGGATGAGGAAGCTGCGGTGGCCGCCGTCGCCCCGATCGATGCGGTTGCGATGGTGTTATTGCTCGCGCGCCTGAAAGCCGAGGCCGTGGTCGGCCGAACCGTCGACGGCGAGCCGATCGACGGCTTTAGTCTCGGCGGCGACTCGGCGTTCGAGCTTGACGGCGTCGTCTACGGCAAGCCGCACCGCCCTGATGTGGCGCGCGAGCGATGGATGCTGCAACGCGGTCGTACAGGGCACCTCCACTCGGGGCACTGGCTGATCGACCATCGCGGCGGCGGCGCAGGTGCGGCTGCAGGCTCGGTCGCCACCGCAGCAGTGAGCTTCGCGCCGAACATCTCGGAC